>JBDSVV010000106.1:0-14941 GCA_039927035.1 Ornithinibacter sp.
ACGCACCCGTGAGGACCAGCAGGTCCTCCACCCCCAGCTCCGGGCCCACCTGGCTCACCTCAGCACCGATCACGGCAACCTCCGCCCGCACCGCAGCCAACCGACGCGCCAAACCCGCAACCCGCGGCTCTGACACAAACTGGTCCGACACACACACGTCAGCGCACGGCGCGTGCTGTTCGCGCGGCTCGACCTCGGTGCTGGACATGACCCAATTCTCCTCGCACGCCTGTACGAACACAAGGGCTAAACGTATCGAGTTCGCCTGCAGCAGAATCTTTTCCGTCCATCACAGAGAGCCGACAGGCTGTCCCCTAGAAGGCATGACGCACAGCGCTCAGAGTGCGTCGACGAGGCGCACCACTTCGGCGGCGCACCCCCACGACAGGGTGACTCCGGCACCCCCGTGGCCGTAGTTCGTGATGACGACTCGTCCGCCCCGCGCGGACGCCTTCAGGGACACCGCTGGGGCGACCGGGCGCAGCCCCACCCTGCTGCCGAGCACCTCAGCCCCCTCCAGCTCGGGCACGGCCTCACGGGCGCGAGCGACGATGCCGTCGTGAACCGCAGGATCCGGCACGGTGTCGAACGTTCCCTCGACGTCCGTCCCGCCACAGATGACCCAGTCGCGGTGCGGCAGCACGTAGACCATTCCGCCAGGGTGCCCGTCGTCGACGAACCACCGCTCGAGGCCGGGGTTTGCCAACATCGCCACCTGGCCCCGCGAGGGAGTGACGGAGCCCGCGGCGTCCAGCCCGAGCAGCTCCGGGGAGCGCAACCCGCCGGCGACCACGACGACGTCGGAGTCCACCTCCCCCAAGTCCGCCACGACACCGCGGCTGACCGCAACCCCTCCACCGACACACCTTTCGAGCAGCCATGGCAGGAAGACCGGCATCGTGACGATCGGAACGGTGGCCACCACTCCGTGCTCCGCACCGTGGGGAAGGTCCGCGGCATCCGCCTCGCGCCACGTGGAGAACCCCTGGGTCCACCACCGGTCAGCTCCACCTCGCTCGACCATCACCCCCTCCCGGATGCTCACACCCGATGCCGGATCAGTGGCAAGGTCGTCAAAGCGCGCGAGAGCGACACTCCCCCAGTCAAGCACCCGATCTCGCGGATCCACGTGATAGGGAAACCAGAGCCCACCAGCGACCGCCGAGACGGTCTCCAGCACGGCCTGGTCCCCGACACAGTGGACGGAGTGGCCAGCACGCGCCAGTTCCAGCGCCGTGGTCAGACCGATCACGCCCGTCCCAACCACCGTCACCCGTGCCATGCGTCGATCCTCGCGCATCCCGCCCAGCACAGCGACGCACCAGCAGCCTGACTCTCTGAACTGGCGCAGATCTGCGAGGATCACACTCGTGGCCCCAGACGCGCACCTCGCTCTCGCGCCATGGACCTGCGGGCAGGCGTCGTCGGCTGAGTTGCAGTCCTCATGACTGAGCCAGCCTCTCCCGCACCGCACCCCATCACGCGGCAGCTGTTCGACTCGCCTGTGCCCCCCGGGACCGGGTGGCCGGGAGACCCTGCTGGCGCCGAGACACCCGTGGCCCGGACTGCCGCACAGGTGCGCCGCCTGGCGGCCGGCGCAGAAGGCAGCCCTGAGCTCCAAGCGCGGGTGTCCGTGTGCCGGGCCTGCCCCCGCCTCGTGACGTGGCGCGAGTCGGTGGCCCGCACCGGGCGCAGGGCCTCGTTCGCCGATCAGCCCTACTGGGGTCGGCCCGGTCCCTCGTTCGGTGACCCTGACGCGGACGTGCTCATCGTCGGTCTGGCGCCCGCGGCCAATGGCACCAACCGCACCGGTCGGATGTTCACCGGGGACTACTCCGGCGACTTCCTGTATGCCGCGTTGCACCGCACCGGGTATGCCGCCCTGCCCACGTCGGTCGCCGCGGGGGACGGCCAGTCGCTGACCGGCATCCGGATCATCGCAGCAGTGCGGTGCGCTCCTCCGGAGAACAAGCCCACCCCGACGGAGAAGGCCACCTGCTCGTCGTGGCTGCAGCGCGACCTCCAGCTTGCTGCTCCCCGGCTGCGCGCGATTCTCTGCCTCGGGGCCATCGGGTGGGATGCCGCGCTGGCGTCGACGAGGGCGATGGGCTGGGAGGTGCCGCGTCCCAAGCCGAAGTTCGGGCACTGCGCCGAAGCCACCCTGACGACGACCGAGGGAGCATCGGTCCGCCTCGTCGGTTGCTATCACGTCAGCCCCCACAACACCTACACGCACCGGCTCACGCCGGACATGCTCGACGACGTTCTCGCCTCCCTGCGGCCCTGACCCGGTGGCGTGGCTCGTGGGGTGAAGAGCCACGGCATACGCTGCCGTGATGGCACCCCGACCCCGACCTGACAGCGAGATCGAGCGCGTCCTCGTCGTCACCGCCCACCCGGACGACGCCGACTTCGGCGCGGCCGGCACGATCGCCGGGTGGATCGACTCGGGCCTCGAGGTGACGCTCCTCTGCCTCACCCACGGCGAGCAGGGTGCGCGGCCCGACGCCGACATCCGTGCGATCCCCGCCATGCGCGAGGCCGAGCAACGCTCTGCGAGTGCGGAGCTCGGGCTGACCGACGTGCGGTTCCTCGCCGGGCACCGCGATGGCTGGCTGGAGCCGACATTCGACCTGCAGCGCGAGATCGTGCGCGTCATCCGCCAGGTGCGGCCGCAGCGCATCCTGACCCAGTCACCCGAGCGCAACTACGAGCGGATCCAGAGCTCACACCCGGACCACCTCGCCGCCGGTGAGGCGACGATCCGTGCCGCGTATCCCGCCGCGGAGAACCCCTTCGCCTGGCCCGATCTCGATCTCGGGTTCTGGCACGTCGGAGAGCTGTGGCTGATGGCGCACCCGAGCCCGACGTACCCGGTCGACATCACCGAGCGGTTCGACCGCAAGGTGGCGGCCCTGCGCGCCCACGCGTCGCAGACCGGCCACCGGGACTCCCTGGAGGAGATGCTCCGCCAGCGGGGCACCCGGATGGCGAGCGCCCTGGGCCTGCCCGAGGGGCGCCTCGCCGAATCGTTCGCGATCGTTCCGCTCAACTGACCAGCCAGCCCTGAAGTCCACTGCGAGCGAGGAGCCCCGGTGATCACCCTCATCCGGCCCGAGGTGCTGCTGCACGACAGCTATCTCGAGGCGAGCGACGAGTTCGGAGAGGCCCAGCGGGACGGTGACGGCGACTGGGTCGAGCCCGCTGACAAGGGTGGCTTCCCGGGCCGCGTCTTCACCCGGGAAGAGCTCACCACGAAGGACGGCTTCACGGCATTCGTTCGGTGGCGGCTGGATCGGGCCCTGCCCGACTCCCCCCGGCCCACCGGCCACGTGTCGTGCACCTACTTCTGGGTGGTCGACGACGCCGACCCGTTGACCTACCTCGGGTCGCTCTCGCTGCGCCACGACCTGACCCCATTCCTCCTCGACTTCGGTGGGCACATCGGCTACTCCGTGCGCCCGAGCGCCCGGCAGCGCGGCGTGGCCACCGCGGCCCTGCGCCTCGGTCTGGGCGAAGCCCGCGCGATGGGCATCGACCCAGCACTGCTCACCTGCCACGTCGCCAACGGCGTGTCCCGAAGGGTGATCGAGACGTGTGGGGGTGTCTTCGAGGACATCCGCGTGGACCAGCGTCGTTACTGGGTCCCGACCAGCGGCTGACCACGCCCGACGTCCTACGCTGGAGGGCATGGACCACGCACCCCGACTGCACGGCCCCGCACTCGTCGTGACCCGCCCCGGCGGGGGTGAGGTGCTCGAGGTGCAGGACCGGGCAGCCGCCGATCCGGGTCCCGGCCAGGTGCTCGTCGAGGTCGCTGCCGCCGGCGTCAACTTCATCGACGTCTACCAGCGCGAGGGCGTCTACCCCATGCCCACTCCGTTCGTCTCCGGGAACGAGGGTGCAGGAGTGGTCGTGGAACTCGGCTCCGACGTCGATGGTGTCGTGGTCGGCGACCGGGTCGCCTGGCCGCAGACCTTGGGCAGCGCCAGCCGGTATGCCGTGGTGCCGGCCGCGATGGTCGTCGTGGTCCCCGACGATGTCGACCTCGACCTTGCCGCAGCCGTGATGCTCCAGGGGCTCACGGCCCACTACCTCACCAGCAGCACCTATGCCGTCCGGACCGGCACGCTCGCCCTCGTCCACGCCGCCGCGGGTGGGGTGGGTCAGCTGCTGGTCCAGATGGTGAAGAACCGAGGAGGCACAGTGGTCGCGACCGCAGGGTCGCCCGAGAAGTGCGCGACCGCAGCCTCTCTGGGCGCAGATCACGTGATCCCCTACCGCGAGGTCCGTGACCTCGCGGTAGAAGTCCGGCGGGTGACCGGCGGCCGGGGGGTCGACGTGGCCTACGACGGGATCGGCAAGGACACCTTCGATGCCTCGCTCGCCTCGCTCCGGCCGCGGGGCACCCTGGCACTCTTCGGCGGGGCCAGTGGGCAGGTGCCGCCCTTCGACCTCCAGCGGCTCAACTCCGGGGGCTCGCTCTTCGTCACCCGTCCCACCCTGGGCCACCACCTCGCGACCCGCGAGGAGCTGGAGTGGCGCTCCGGCGACGTGCTCGGCGCCGTCTCCGACGGGTCGCTGCGGGTGGAGGTGGGTGGGCGCTACCCGCTGACCGAGGCTGCCACGGCATACGCCGACCTGGAGAGCCGCCGCACCCAGGGCAAGCTGCTCCTCCTGCCCTGACCCACCGCTGGTGCGGGTCAGGGTCAGATCACGGCGACGGCGGCAGCCGCGCCGGCGTCAGACCAGGCGGCGCCCCATGGCCCAGGCCGTCAGCTCGTGGCGCGAGGACAGCTGGAGCTTGCGGAGCACCGAGGACACATGCGTCTCAACAGTCTTCACGGAGATGAACAGCTCCTTGGCGACCTCCTTGTACTGGTAGCCGCGGGCGATCAGGCGCATCACCTCCCGCTCGCGCGCCGACAGCCGGTCCAGCTCCTCGTCGATTTCGGCGATCTCCCCCGCTGCCGCACCGAACGCGTCGAGCACGAACCCCGCCAGCCGCGGCGAGAACACCGCATCACCGTCTGCCACCCTACGCACCGCCACCAACAGGTCCCGTGATCCGATGGTCTTGGTGACGTAACCCCTGGCCCCGGCGCGGATCACCGCGATCACGTCCTCGGCGGCATCGGACACCGACAGCGCGAGGAACCGCACCGGCTGCCCCGACTCGGTCTCCACCCCCGCGCAGCCGCGGACCACGTCGCCGCCCCCGTTGCCCGAGCCCCCGGGCAGATGCACGTCGAGGAGCACGACGTCGGGCCGTTCTGCGCGCACCACGGCGATGGCCGAGTCGACGTCTGGTGCCTCACCCACGAACTCGCACGCCGGCATCCCACTCGCGGTCATCGCCTCGGCCAGCTCAGCGCGCACCCCGGTGCGGAACATGCGGTGGTCGTCGACCAGCACCACCCGCACCGGCCCGGTCCGCTTCTCGCCGCTCGGCGTTCGGCCGCCGGCCTTGTCGGGGCTCTTCTTCTCGGTCATGTCTGGTCTCCCTCGATGGCGGGGAGCCGCAGCTCCACCTCGGTCCCGTCCTCCATGCGCCGCACCCGTGCCGTGCCCCCGTGCCGCTGCATGCGGCCCAGGATCGACTCCCGCACGCCGAGCCGGTCGCCCGGCACGGTGTCGAGGTCGAACCCGTCGCCGCGGTCGCGCACGAACGCCGCCACCCCACTCGGCCCGATCTCCACGTAGGCCGTCACGGGCGCCTTCCCGTGCCGCACTGCGTTGAGCAGCGCCTCGCGCATGGCGCGCGCGAGCGCGACCCCGTGCGGCCCGTGGGGGCGGTCGCCCGTCACGACGAGGTCGATCGGCACCCCTTGGAGGTCCTCCACCTCGTGGGCCACCGCGGTGACCGCTGCGGCGAGGGTCGCCTGCGAACCCTGCGGTCCGGCATACAGCCAGGACCTCAGCTCGCGCTCCTGGGCACGCGCCAAACGGGTCACGGCCGGCGCATCACCGGCTTGGCGCTGGATGAGGGCGAGGGTCTGGAGCACCGAGTCGTGCAGGTGCGCGGCGATGTCGGCGCGCTCGGTCGCCCGCGCGGCCGCGACCTGCTCCCGGCGGAGGTCGGCCCACAACCGTGCGGCCCACGGAGCCGCGATGATCAGGGCACCCACCAACACGGCGGTGGCGGCCAGCAAGGCGTCCCAGACGACGGTGATCGACCGGCCGCGGGTCACCAGCACGAGGATGCCGGCCACGGCGAGCGCGAAGCCCAGGCCGAGCCGCAGCCAGGCAGCCCGTCCGGCCCCATCGCCCTCACCGAGCCACCGGGAGCGTTGCGCCTCATCGAGGTTGGACCAGGCGACGATCGCTCCAACGGCGATGGCGAAGAGGGGCAGCAGCACCGACCCGAGCATCGACCCGCCGAGTCTCGGGGTGAGCAGCACGGCACCGAGCACGACGAGGGCTGCGCCGACCGCGAGCACTCCTCCCCACTGACGACGCTCGTCCGGGAGGCCTCTGCCGGGATGCTGCCCCGGTTCCGTGACGTCGGCGACGGGGGTCAGCGCCCAGAGAAAGATATAGGCGGCGATGCCGGCTCCCCCCGCGAAGGTGAGCACGACGAAGCCCAGCCGCACCGCACGGACCGAGACCCGCAGGTGCCTGGCCACCGCCGAGCTGACGCCCGGCGTCCAGCCGCGCTGGCGGGAGCGCACGAGGGCCGGGCGTGCCTGCACACCGGGTGCGGCACGCCCTTCGTCCAGCGCGGGAGAGTGACCCGCGGTGGCCGGAGCGGCGTCGTAGGGGGTGGGCACGCCCCCATCCTGACGCACGACAGGGTTCCGTGACGCCGCTCCCGGGGTGCGTTCAGGGGGGAGTCAGGGTCGACCCTCATGGCGAGGAGCCGCCATCGGCAGCAGTCTTGCTGTCATGACGGAGAACCCCACGGGGAGCGCAGTGCCACCGCACGCCGCTCCACCGCACGAGACACCACAGTCCACGTCCTTCCTCGACGACGGCTTCAGCCGACTGCGCCAGAGCGGGTTCCACCGCGAGGGCGAGGGGAGGTGGTTCGGCGGAGTCTGCTCGGGCCTGGCCGCCAAGTGGCAGGTAGACCCGGTGCTCATCCGGGCCGCCGCCGTCGTGCTGGCCTTCGTGGGCGGCATCGGCATCACCGCCTACCTCGTGCTCTGGCTGCTGATGCCGGACCGGCGCGCCGAGATCCTTGCGGAGCGGGCGGTCCGGCACGGCGACGTGCTGCCGATCATCCTGCTCGTCGTGGCAGTCGTGCTCGTGTTCGGCGGTGTCTTCTCGATCGGCAACGGCAACTTCTGGACGGCGCCGCTCTGGCTCGTCCCCATCGGGATCGTCGCCTGGTTCGTGCTCGCCCGAGGTAGGGCCCGCGGTGCCGGGGCGCCCACGGGGCGGCCGGGAGGGTACGCGGCCCCGTCGGGACCGTATGCGGTTCCCCCAGGCCCGTATGCCGGCCCGCCCCAGTCGACTCCCCCGCCCTACCCGGGCAACCCACCCGTTGCACCCCTCACCCCAGGAGCTGTCATGTCCGCCCCGACCGCCGCGTATGCCGCACCCCCGGCGCCACCCTACGGCCAACCACACGCCGGCCCCTACGGCGCGCGCCCACTCCCCCCCGGCCCCCCGCGCCCGATCGCGCCGCCACCTCCGCGCAGACCTCGCCGGCGTCGACCCAGTGGTTTCGTGGCCCTGATCTCGATCGGGACGGCCATCGTCGGCTTCGGTCTCGGCGCGCTGCTCGATGAGCCGCTCGGATTCCCCGGCAGCGCCGCCAGCCTGGGCTTCGCCATGGCGCTCGTGGGTGTCTCCGCCATCGTGCTCACCCTCGGGCTGCGCGGTCGGGCCTCGGGTTTCAGCGGTTTCCTCGTCATCGTGCTCGGGGTTCTCCTGCTGATCTCGTCCGCCGTCTCCCGCATCGAGGTGCAGGACGGCGTCGGCGAGCGCACCTGGACCCCGGTGCCCGCCAGCGGCTCCTCCACCTTCCAGCTGGGCGCCGGTGACGCAACCTTGGACCTGAGTCGCTTCGACGGGGACGTCATCAACACGACACCGCAGCGCATCAGCGTCGAGATGGGGGCGGGTGACCTCACGATCATCGTGCCGACGGGCGCCGACGCCCGGATCGAGGCCAACGTCGGCTTCGGCAGCATCCGCCACACTGGTAGCGGCGTCGTCGGGGTCAACGAGTCCTCCGGCTCGGACCGCAGCACGTCCACTGTCATCGGCGACGAGCCGGTGCTCGTCATCATCGACGCCCAGCTCGGGCTCGGCCAGATCACCATCGAGGAGCAGTGATGAGCACCCCCGACGAACGCCAGGAAGACACCTTCGCCACCGAGGTCTTCGACCGCGAGCCGGTCGTAGCGACCACGACCCCGCCCGGCCCCCCCGAGGTGCCCTACCTGCGGGGCCCGGCACCCTTCGCAATGGTGCTTGGCCTGCTGGGCCTTCTCGTCGCGGGCTCCGTGCTGATCGGTGAGCTCACCGACGTCACGCTCCGCTGGGACAACCTCGGCCCGTGGACCGTCGTCGCCGCAGGTGTCGTGGTGCTGGTCGCCGGATCACTCGGGGTGCGCGCCAGTCGGCCACGGAGCTGAGCAGATGCCCGCGCGGTCGGTCACCACCCGGTCACGGACCACCCGGTCGCGATCCGCCGGTGACCCCCGCGGCCGCCAGGGCGAACGGCACGCTGGCCACCACCGGCACGGACCCCAGTTCGGCCAACGGCACCCACCTCGCATCGGAGGTCGACCCGCCCACGTCGTGGACGACCGGGCGGGTCGGTCGATCGCAGCGTGCCCGGTGCAGCAACCGCACTGCGTGGTAGTCCTCCGCACCGTGGCCGGACCGGCCCACCCAGTGCTGCGTCATCACGTCGAGGAGACGCACCCTGTCCACGACCTGGCCGGTCTCCTCCGCCACCTCGCGCAGCACCGCCTCCACCGGGGACTCCCCCGGATCGATGCCCCCGCCCGGGAGGTTCCAGCGACCAGCAGCCCCGGTCGTGCCGGACAGCTGGGTGAGCAGCAAAGCACCCTCGGCCACCACGACGGCATACGCCGCGACCCGCTGACGTGGTTGCACCCCTTCGCGCTCTGCCTCGGTGAGTCCGGGGCCCGACGCCAGGTCGGGCACTGCCGCGACTTCGGCGGGAGCCACGGCATACGTGATCGTGAGGTCGCCGAGCACACCATCCACGGAGGTGAGCGATCCCTCCCACCCATGGGCAGCGAGCTCCGTGAGCGGGTCGGCACCGTGGGCGAGGGGAAACGACACGGCGAGTCGCCCTCTCTCCCAGCCGGTCACCGTGATCACGGTCGGGGCGCTCCCGCACGGACGTACTGCGCCAACGTCGCACGGACGACGTCCGCCCAGTCCTGTTCCGGCGGGGTGTCCAGCAGGTGAGCTCGGATCCGGTGACGCAGGGGGGCATCGCCCGCGAGGTGGGCCAGCGCTCCAGCGAGCATGATGTCGGTGTCGGCGAGCAGGCCGTCGACCCCGTCGGTGACGAAGTCCTCGACCCCCGTTCCGCGCAGCGCCACGACGGGCACCCCAGCGGTTCGCGCCTCGAGCGCCGCGATGCCGAAGGCCTCCAGCCGGGCCGCGTTGAGGAAGATGTCCGCATCCCGGTGCAGGTCCCGCAGGGTGGCGCGGTCGACCCTCCCGGGCAAGGCGACCCAGTCCATCTCGCGCCGGCGCAGGCGGCGCTCCATCCGAGCGCGCTGCGGTCCGTCGCCGACGATGGTCGCCGTCAGGGCCACGGAGGGGTCGAGGATGGCCCGAGCTCCGCGGAGCACCTGCAACGCCGCGATCGGACGCTTGCGCGAGGCCAGTCGCATCGCGGACACCACGTGCACACCGTCTCGATCGGGCCGCCCTGCGATGGTCGGGCGCCACAGGGCCACGTCGATGCCGTTGCCGACGACGTCGACGGACGCGCCGCCCGCGACCCCCGCCACCTGAGCTGCTGCCATCGACGACACCGCGCTGAGCGCCACGCCCCGGTCGGCCCACCGACCGACGTGGCCCACCAGCCGGAATGCGGGCGCAGACCGGTCGATGACGCAGTGAAAGGTCGCTGCCACCGGGAGCCCGAGGTCGAGAGCCACCGGCACCAGATCCGTCGCGAAGGGGCTCACCACCCCGAGGTGCGCGTGCGCGACGTCGAAGTGGCCCTCCACCAGCCTGCGGCGCACCTCGGGCGGGGCGAAGGGGTTGACCGGAGCGCCGAACGGGACGCGGATCGCGAGCCGGTGGACACGCACCCCGTCCTCGATGGAGATCGCGCCACCGCGCTCCCCGTGCGGGCCGGTCGTCGCCGTGAGCACCTCGACCTCGTGCCCGGCCGCCATGAGGTGGTGGGCGAGGTCGCGGACCTGCACCTCGATGCCGCCCAGCCTTGGCGGGTAGCAGTCCGACAACAGGGCGACCTTCACGAGGGTCAACCCTGCCATGCGCGAGGATGGCGGTGATGTACCGCACGCTCGTGGCGTTCCACGCCCACCCCGACGACGAGGCCCTGCTCACCGCGGGCACGATGGCCCGTGCCGCCGCGGAGGGCCACCGGGTCGTGCTCGTGCTCGCGACCGACGGCGGCGCCGGTCTGGCCGCTCCGGACCTGCGAGGGGACGGCGGTCTCGGCGCCCTGCGCCTCCATGAGGCGCGTGCGTCGGCGCGGGCCCTGGGGGTGCACCGCGTGGAGTGGCTCGGCTATGCCGACAGCGGGAGCGGCCCCGAGCCCGAGCCCGACCTCGCGGGCGTCACCCGATTCTGCCGCGCCCCCCTGGAGGAGGCAGCCGAGCGGCTCGCAGCGGTGCTCCGCACCGAGCGGGCCGACGTGCTGCTCACCTACGACGCGAATGGCGGCTACGGGCACCGAGATCACGTGCGGGTTCACGAGGTGGGCGCCCGGGGGGCCGAGATCGCCAGAACGCCAAGGGTGCTCGAGGCGACGGTGCCGCGGGACACCATCGTGCGAGCCGTGCGCACGGTCGGTCGGGTCTACCGCTTCCCGACCGAGTTCGACCCGACCTCCTTCGAGCGCGCCTACACCGCGCGGACGGACATCACACACCGCATCGATGTGCGGCGGTATGCCGGGGCCAAGCGGGCATCCATGCGCGCCCACGCCTCACAGTCGACTGGGGGCGGAGCGAGCGAGGTCCGTGACGGGGCCCAGACCGGGGACCGCACGCTCGCGGCATTCCTGAAGATCCCCCGACCGATCTACGATGTCGTCTTCGGCCGCGAGTGGTTTCGCGACCCGAGTCTGGCGCCGGGGGGTCCGGTGCGCACCGACGTGTTCGAGGGGATCTGATGAGCCCGCGCACCAAGCAGGTGCTCCAGGCCGTCATCGGCCTCGGGCTCGCTGCCGCCCTGCTCATCTGGGGGCTGCCCTACTTCGCCAAGACGTCGTGGGCCGAGATCTGGGCCGAGATCCGCAATGTTCCGGCGAGCCATGCCCTGGGCTTCCAGGCGCTCATGCTGCTCGGCCTGTGGGCCTACACCTTCACGTTCACGGGCTCGCTGCGAGGGCTCAGCCACGGCAAGGCGCTGATCGTCAACCTCTGCGGCTCCTCGGTGTCCAACCTGTTGCCCGGAGGCGGCGCGGTGGGCCTCGCGGCGACCTTCGCGATCTGCCGCTCCTGGGGGTTCTCCAGGCGTGCGACCTCCACGTCGGTCATCGTCACGGGTGTGTGGAACGTGCTCGCCCGGATCGCCCTTCCCGTGGTCGCGATCCTGTCCCTCTGGTTCGGCGGGGTCACCCTCCCAGGGGCCCTGACCGATCTCGCGGTCGCCGGATCGATCACCGGGCTCGCGATCCTCGGGGTCTTCGTCGCCGTCATCGCCAGCGAGCGGGCCGCCCAAGGCGTCGGCCGGGGGCTGGATCACGTGATCAGGCCGCTAATGCGCCGGCGTCGACCCGACTCCACCATGAGCATCGAGGAGCTCGTGCGCGACCTCCGTGCGCGGATCAACGACATCGTGAGCAGCGGCTGGGTGCCGATGACGCTGGGCATGGTCGGGTTCTTCGGTGCCTACTACGCGCTCTTCGTGCTCATCCTGCGCGAGACCGGCGTGACGCTCCCCCTCAACCTGCTCTTCGCCGCGTTCGCGATCGGTCGGCTGCTGACGGCCGTCGGGATCACCCCCGGCGGGATCGGTGTCACCGAGACGGCGACCGTGGCGGTGCTCGTCGGCTGGGGCGCCGAGTCGACCGGTGCCGCTGCCGGCGTCATCCTGTTCTCGGTCTTCACCCACCTGATGGAGGTGCCGCTGGGCGGCTTGGGCTGGCTGGCCTGGACCCTGAGCCCCAAGACCGACCCCCTCCCCGACGGTCAGGAAGCAGCTCTCGCCTGAGGGCCGGCATCCGATCTCCCTCACTTCGTCTGTCAGATCGCCGCCACCACGCCGCTATTGCGGCGTGTTGCGACATCTGGACAGACGAAGTCGGGGAGGTGGGGTCAGTCCTGGAGGAAGACCATCGCCATCGGGGTCTGTTCGCTGCCCTGCCCGAGCGGGTTGTCGGCGAACATCTCCTCGAAGCGCGACCAGTCACCCGGCTCGTCGGAGCCGAGCACGTTGCGTCCGATGTCGTTGGCGTCCATGACGACCGTGCCGCCGAACGTGGCCCGCCACGGCTCGGGCACCCGGGCGCGGATCGCGGCACTGAGCCGGGCTGCCACGGCATCCGGATCCTTGGGAGCCAGCTTGGCGGAGACGTTGGAGGGGTAGGCCGAGTACTCCGTCGGGCCGTCGATGGCGCTGATGTCGTTGCCGACGAGCTCGTAGAACCGGCCCTTCCTCCCGGTGACCTTGCCCACGGCACCCCCGGCAGCGGCATACAGCACGCGCGGGAGCCCTGCTTCCTGGATGGCGAGCTGCATCGTGAACGGGCTACCGAGCCCGATGCCCGCCGGGGTGCGCGTGACGTAGCGGGACAGGACGCGGGCCGGCCGGCCGACCTTGATGTCCCAGATGAAATAGGAGCGTCCCTGGGTGATCGCGACGATCTTCTCGGAGATGAAGAACCACCACGGGCCGCTCGTGGCCGCGGCGTGCTCGGGGCCGGCCTCGGGGAGAGCGGCGAAGAAGGAGTCGACGTGCTCCATGACGCGCGCGTCGAGGTCGGAGTCGCGGTCGACGAGCTCGGTGCGCACCGGGTAGCGACGCACCCGCTCGCCGCGTTCGGTGACGATGTCGAGCTCGCGGCGGGAGTTGGCCTCGAAGTCGGACTTGACATGGGCCGCGCGAACCGCAGCGGCGGCATCTGCGTCGTCATCGCGCTCGTCGATGAACTCGCGCATCCAGAGCTCGAGGTTGATCAGCCTCCAGAAGGTCATCGTGTCGACGTCGTTGGTGCCCTTGATCCACCCCTCGAAGGCGTGCAGCACCTCGGTCTGGTCGACGTACGGCCGGTTCGCGAAGGACTCGCTGAGGAAGATGTCGTAGAGGTGGTTCTTCAGGCGCATGAACCACTCGCCCTGCGGCGTGGTGAACCCGATCTTGTTGCGCCGTCTGTTGATCGACTCCGGAAGCAGCCCCCGGGTGGCGTCGCGCAGGACCCGCTTGTTCCACCCGTCCTTGATGATCGCCTCGTCGGAGAGGCTGAAGATGAACTTCACGACCTCCTTGTCCAGGAACGGCACCCGTCCCTCGAGCGAGAAGCGCATCGTGTTCTTGTCCTCGTAACGCAGCAGGCTGGGCAGCGAGTTGTGGAAGAGGTCCTGCACGAGGCGCTTCTTGAGGTTGGCACCCTCCACCTCGAAGCGCTCACCCCGGTGGGCCTGGACGAAGTCCTTCGCCAGGAGCTGGGTCGTGGGGACGGTCTTCTTCAGCTGCAGCTTGGCCTTGAGCTTGAAGCGCCCCAGCCGATAGAGCACGTCCAGGCTCTTGGCGAGCTCGGCGGCCGCGGCGGTGGCACCCTGGGCCCGCAGCTGGCGGAGGTAGACGAAGTAGTAGGGGATGTAGCCGGCCATCATCTCGTCGGCGCCCTGGCCGTCGAGGAGCACGGTGACGTGCTTGGTGGCCTCACGCATCACCTGGTACTGCGCGTAGGGCCCAGAGGAGATGATCGGCTCCTCCTGGGTGCGGATGAAGTCGAGGAGGTCCGCCTTGAACTCGTCCGCGGTCGGCAGGATCTTGTGCGCCTCGATGTGACCGGTGCAGATGTCGAGCACCTCGTCGACGTAGCGCTCCTCGTCGTTGCTCGAACCGGGGAAGACCGCGGAGAAGGTGTTCTGCCGGGTGCCGACCGAGCGGGTCGACAGCTCGTCACCCTCGTTCAGCAACTGGTTGATGATCACGGCGACCGCGCTGGAGTCCAGGCCACCGGACAGCGAGGTGCCCACGGGCACCTCGGACTGGAGGCGCAGTCGCACGGACTCCACGAGCCTGCGCTTGTACTCCGCGGCGGCCGCATCGTCATAGGGGCGCTGTTCGGTGCCGAGCTCGAGGAGCTCCTCCTCGAGCCGGGTGAACATCCGTCGCTCGATGCCACCGGGGCCAGCCGTGAGCATCTCGCCGGGCGCGAGCCGCTCGATGCCGTCGAAGAACGTCTCGGTCCCGTCCTCGTGCGCGCGGAAGCGGAGGTAGCGGTAGACGGACCGGTCGTTGACTGCCGTGTCGTAGAGCCCGCTCGCCAGGATCGACTTGATCTCGCTGGAGAAGAGCAGCACGTCGCCGTCGCCGCGCGGCGAGGGCACCATCGCGATGTAGAGCGGCTTGATGCCGAAGTGGTCCCTCGCCAGCGTCAGCTGGCGCTCCTCGCGGTCCCAGATCGCCAGGCCGAACATGCCGTTGAAGCGGTCGAACGCGTCGGCCCCACACTGCGCGAACGCCTCGAGGACCACCTCGGTGTCGGAGTCCGTGGTGAACGTGCGCCCCAGCGCCTCGAGCTCGGAACGGAGCTCGAGGTAGTTGTAGACCTCACCGTTGTAGGCGATGGAGTAGC
>JBDSVV010000107.1:0-6506 GCA_039927035.1 Ornithinibacter sp.
CCCGCCTGTCGGGCAAGGAGTACAAGCTCGACTGCCCGCTCAAGGAGGGCATCTCCTCCGAGAACGCGAAGAAGATCGCCAAGATCATCCGCGACGAGGGCCCGAAGTCGGTGAAGAGCCAGATCCAGGGCGAGGAGCTGCGCGTGACGAGCAAGTCGCGCGACGACCTCCAGGCCGTGCAGACCCTGCTGCGCGAGCAGGACCTCGAGGTGGCGCTGCAGTTCACCAACCGCCGCTGACCCCCTCCCGACGTATTGCGACCCAGCCACGCTCGGGGCCCCTTCTGGAGCCCTCCCGCGTGGCCGTGGGGCAATACGTCGGAGACGGTGCGGTGGCGCAGGGTTCGACGGCGGGCGCGCCCCTCCCGCACGGGGGCGCGCTGACGTAGCGTGAGGAGATGAGCGACTCCCTCGGTGCAGTGCCCTCGGCACCCCCCCCCGCCTCGACCGTCGGTGGGCTGCGCGCCACCGGGCACACCCCACGCTCGGTGCGTGCCGAGATCCGAGACAACCTGCTGCTCGCCCTCGCGCATGGACGCGACCCCTGGCCCCGCCTGCACGGCTTCGGGTCCACCGTCCTGCCGCAGGTCGAACGGGCGCTGCTGGCCGGTCACGACATCGTGCTGCTGGGCGAGCGCGGCCAGGGCAAGACCCGCCTGCTGCGCAGCCTCGTCAGCCTGCTCGATGAGTGGAGCCCGGTCATCGAGGGTTCGGAGCTGGGTGAGGACCCGCTCGAGCCGATCACCGTGGAGTCCCGGCGGCGGGCCGCAGAGCTGGGCGATGACCTGCCGGTCCGGTGGAAGCACCGGGACGAGCGGTAAGCCGAGAAGCTCGCCACCCCCGCCACCAGCGTCGGTGACCTGATCGGCGACGTCGACCCGATGCGCGTCGCCGAGGGCCGGCGGCTCGGCGACCCCGACACGATCCACTTCGGCCTCATCCCCCGCAGCCACCGAGGCATCGTCGCCATCAACGAGCTGCCCGACCTCGCCGAGCGCATCCAGGTGGCCATGCTCAACGTCATGGAGGAGCGCGACATCCAGATCCGCGGCTATGTGCTGCGCCTACCGCTCGACGTGCTCGTCGTCGCGAGCGCCAACCCCGAGGACTACACCAACCGCGGCCGGATCATCACCCCGCTGAAGGACCGCTTCGGCGCGGAGATCCGCACCCACTACCCGCGCGAGCTCCACGACGAGGTAGCGGTGATCCGCCAGGAGGCCCACCTCGTCGCCACGGTGCCCGATGCCCTCGTCGAGGTCATGGCGCGCTTCACCCGCGGTCTGCGCGGTTCCTCGGCGGTCGACCAGCGCTCGGGTGTCTCGGCGCGCTTCGCGATCGCCGGCACCGAGACCGTTGCGGCCGCGGCCCTGCACCGGGCGACGACCCAGGGCGAAGAGCAAGCGGTCGCCCGGGTCGTCGACCTCGATGCGGCGATCGACGTGCTGCGCGGGAAGGTGGAGTTCGAGAGCGGCGAGGAGGGCCGGGAGCGCGAGGTGCTGGGCCTCCTGCTGCGCACCGCCACGGCCGAGACCGTGCGAGAGCACCTCGGCGGGCTCGACCTCGGCCTGCTCGTCGAGGCCATCGAGGACGGCGCGATGGTGACCACGGGCGACCAGGTCACGGCCCGCGACTTCCTCGCCGGTCTCCCCGTGCTCGGGGAGTCCGCCGTCTACGACAGCATCTGCGAGCGGCTCGGCGCGGGCAACGACGGCGAGATGGCCAGCGCGATCGAGCTCGCCCTGGAGGGGCTCTACCTGGCCCGCCGCATCTCCAAGGACAGCGCCGACGGCGAGACGGTCTACGGATGAGCTCCTCATGAACCGCGGACGTCGGGCCGACTACGGGCGGTATGCCGGGGGGCCGGACCCGCTGGCCCCGCCGGTCGACCTGCGCGAGGCCCTCGACGCCATCGGTGAGGAGGTCATGGCCGGCGCCTCACCCGAACGCGCCATGCGCGAGCTGCTGCGCCAGGGCTCGCCGGGCCGCACCGGCCTGGACGACCTCGCGTTCCAGGTGGCTGAGCGCCGACGCGAGCTGCTGCGCGAGCACTCCCTCGGTGGCACCCTCGACGAGATCCGCGGGCTCCTCGACGACGCCGTGCTCGCCGAGCGCAAGCAGCTGGCACGCGACCTCGACGACGACGCCCGGTTCGACGAGCTGCGTCTAGAGGGCCTGCCGTCCTCCACCGCCGCGGCGGTGACCGAGCTGGGCAACTACCAGTGGCGCAGCTCCGAGGCCCGGCAGAGGTTCGAGCAGATCAAGGACCTGCTCGGCCGTGAGGTGCTCGACCAACGCTTCGCCGGCATGAAGCAGGCCCTGGAGAACGCCACCGAGGAGGACCGCGCCCGCGTCGAGCAGATGCTCGCCGGCCTCAACGACCTGCTCGCCGCCCACGCCCGGGGCGAGGACACCGGCGAGCAGTTCCGCGACTTCATGGACCGACACGGGGACTTCTTCCCCGAGCGACCTGAGAGCGTCGAGGACCTCATCGACGCGCTCGCCTCCCGTGCCGCGGCAGCCCAGCGGATGATGGCCTCGATGACCCCGGAGCAGCGGGCCGAGCTCGCGGAGCTCTCGCAACAGGCCTTTGGCTCCCCCACCCTGATGGACCAGCTCTCCCAGCTCGACTCCACCCTCCAGGCGCTGCGGCCCGGCGAGGACTGGGGTGGCTCCCAGCAGTTCAGTGGCGAGCAGGGCCTCGGTCTCGGCGACGGCACCGGCGTGCTCCAGGACCTGGCCCAGCTCGACGCCCTATCAGAGCAGCTCAGCCAGTCCTATCCCGGCGCCCGGATGGACGACGTCGACCTCGACGCCCTGACCCGCCAGCTCGGTGACGACGCCGCGGTCGACGCGCGAGCGCTGGCGGCGCTGGAGAAGGCCCTGCGCGACAGCGGCTACCTCACCCGCGCCTCCGACGGCACGCTCCGCCTCTCACCGCGGGCGATGCGCGAGCTGGGCAAGTCCCTCCTGCGCGATGTCGCGGGGCGCCTCTCGGCGCGTCAGGGGCAGCGCGACGCCCAGCGGGCCGGGGCCGCAGGTGAGGCCAGTGGCGCGACCCGCCAGTGGCAGTTCGGCGACACCGAGCCCTGGGACGTCACCGCGTCGCTGACCAACGCGATCACCCGCACGGCCGGTGAGGGCACCGACCCGCGGCACGGCATCCGGCTGGACATCCGTGACGTGGAGGTGACCGAGACCGAGGCGCGCACGACCGCCGCGGTGGCGCTCCTGGTCGACACCTCCTTCTCGATGGCCATGGACGGGCGCTGGGTGCCGATGAAGCGCACCGCACTCGCGCTGCACCAGCTCATCTCCAGCAGGTTCAGGGGCGACCACCTCGAGCTGATCGGCTTCGGCCGGCATGCCGAGGTGATGCAGATCGAGGAGCTCACTGCGCGAGATGCCCTGTGGGAGAAGGGCACCAACCTCCACCACGCGCTCTTGCTGGCCAACCGCCACTTCCGGCGCCACCCCCACGAGCAGCCGGTGCTCCTGGTCGTCACCGACGGCGAGCCCACCTCGCACCTGGAGCCGGGCGGCCAGGTGTTCTTCGACTACCCGCCGCACCCGCGCACCATCGCGCTCGCCGTGCGCGAGCTGGATGCCGCAGCCCGGCTCGGTGCCCAGACCACCTTCTTCCGACTCGGCGACGACCCGGGGCTCGCCCGGTTCGTCGACTCGATGGCCAGGCGCGCCGGGGGCAAGGTCGTCGCGCCGGAGCTCGGTGACCTGGGGGCAGCGGTCGTGGGCTCCTACCTCGGCTCCCGGTCCCCTGAGTCAGCCTTCGGCTCCTCCTACCGGGACCTCTTCGGTGGCCGCGGCTTCTGGGCCGGCTGAGCCTCAGGTCCGCACGTGGGGTGGCTCCGCGGCCCTCCCCTGGTAGGCGAGGATGGCAGGATTGACGACGACTCCGTCGCGGATCTCGATGGCCCGGCTGAGCGTCTCGTCGGAGTCCCACGCACTGCCCCCCTCGAGCACCGGCCGCAGGAAGGGGATCAGCGCGTTGCTGTTCTCCCACGTCGCCGAGTTCCACAGGTAGGACGGGCTGTGGTCGACGGCGTAGTAGAGGACGTTGTCGCCGACGATGAAGGCCGGCTCCTCGAAGCTCGTCGGACGGGCCCAGCTGAACCCCATGCCCAGGTCGCACGACACGTCGATGATCACGCTTCCGGGCCGGAACCCGGCGAGGTCCTCCTCCTGCAGGTAGACCAACGGATCAGCAGGGTCCTGCAGGGTGCAGTTGACGATGATGTCGCCCTGCGCGAGATAGGTCGCCAGGGGTTGAGGGCCCTGCTCGGTGATCACATGGCTCAGGTGCGCGTCATCCGGCCCGTGGTCCATCTGCCGTATCCGCACCGAGTGGATCGGCGAGCCCACAGCCGCCACACCACGGTTGGTGAGAACTGCCACCTCGTGCACCCCGTGGGCGTTGAGCGCGGTCACCGCACCCCGCGCCGTCGCGCCGAAGCCGATGACCACGGCACTGAGCCGGCGCCCGTAGTCGCCCGTGAGCCCGGCCAGCTCGAGGGCGTGCAGCACAGAGCAGTAACCGGCGAGCTCGTTGTTCTTGTGGAAGACGTGCAGACCGACCGCGCCGTCGCGGGTCCAGTGGTTCATCGCCTCGAAGGCGATCAGGGTCAGTTTTCGGTCGATGGCGAGCTGGGTCAGCTCGGTGTCCTGGACGCAGTGCGGCCAGCCCCAGAGCACCTGCCCCGAGCCGAGCGCGGCCACGTCCTCGTGCTGGGGTTTGGGGAGCAGCACGACGTCCGAACCCGCCAAGATCTCCGAGCGCGAAGCGAACCCGGCCACGTGGTCGACCAGCGCGGCGTCCTCCACCCCGAACTGGGCGCCGTAGCCGTGCTCGAGGGTGATCCGCGCCCTCAGGTCGGGATCCAACCCGGGGATGTGCTCGGGGTGGAGGGGCAGCCGGTTCTCGTTCTCCTTGGCCGACGACCCGATCACCCCGAGGCCGAGCAGAGTCACTTCTTCTTCGGAGGGTGGATGGCGTCCGAGAAGCTCGCCTCCGCCGTCTTGCCGCGCTTCTCCGCGCGCTTTTCCTTGATCGACTTGCCAGACTTGGTGGACATGTTCTGCCGTGGCGACTTGTCACTCATGGTGGCGTCTCTCTCATAGGGAGCCTGAGCGGCCCCACACTCCCGGACAGTACGCCCTGCCGTGCTCAACCGAAGGTGCGCCGGCTCTTCAGCCCCTCGCGCAGCAAGTGGTCGGCGTCAACGAGGGCGCGCCGCACCCCGGGCGTGAGGTCGTCCCGGGCGAGCATCGCCGCAGACGCGAGCGCGCTCCCGTCCTCCACCAACCGCGTGGGGTGGAGGGCGGCCACCACCCTGGAGAGCGCGTCATCGCCCATCCGGGCCGACATGCCGACGATCAGGTCACCGACACCGTCGACGTAGGGCCGCAGGAGGTCCCGGTCGCGCGCCACCCAGAAACTCGACGCGACCTCGAGCGCCGCGTAGTTCGAGAGGTCGGCGTCGTCACGCAACGTGGCCCACGCCCACTCCTTCGCCTCGTGCGTCGGTCGCACCGCGCGGACGCCGTATGCCGCCAGCCGCCCGGCCAGTGACCGGTCGGCCGCCTCGGCGGTCTCGATCGCCTCCTCGGTGAGCTCACCCAGGGCGGCCAGCCGGCGCTGCACGATCCACCGGAAGTCGGCGTCGCCGGCCAGTGCCCCCGGGATGCCGTCGCCGGACGCCCAGCGCCGCAGCCGGTCGGTGTCCGCGCTGGCTCGAGCCAGCACCCGGGCAGCAACGACCGCCAAGCCGTCACCTCGTGCCCCTGCCGTGCCGGAGGCGCGCTCGAGCAGCCGGTCTGCACTGTCGGCCACCCGCTGCAGTGCCTCCTCCTGCTCCTCCGGAGGCAGGAACATCGGCACGAGCGAACCCAGCACGAGGGTGGAGACCCGCGAGAGGACCGCGGCGTCGCTCTCCTGCCACCACGCGCCCTCGAAGACGTCGAGCACAACGCGGGGGTCGACCTCTGCGCGAGCAAGCGAGCCCAGCAGGGACACCCAGACGACGGAGCGCGCCGTCGCGTCCGGGACCGACGAAAGCTCCGCTGCCAGGCGCGCCAGCGAGGCTTCGTCAAGGGTCACCTCGGCCCAGGTGAGGTCGCCGGCATTCGGCACCACGAGCGAGCCTCGCGGCAGGCCTCCCACCCCGGCGATCGTCAGGACATCAGTGCCTGCGTCCAGGACCACGGGCTCTCGCAGCACCTCCGCGCCGCTCGAGAAGGCCGCGACGTCGAGCGTGTGCGGCCGCCACGCCGGCTGTGCCGGCGGTGCCGTCCGGGTCAGCACGCCCGAGGTGTCCACTGCGAGCCGATCGGCACCGGAGGTGCGCAGCCAGGCATCCGCCCACCCCTCCAGCGAGCCACCGGAGGTGCTCTCCATGGCGGTCAGGAACTCGGCGAGCTCGCCGTTGCCGAACTCGTGGGAGCGGAGGTAGTCGTTCACCCCGGCGACGAACGCGTCGTCCCCGATGTGCG
>JBDSVV010000108.1:0-2798 GCA_039927035.1 Ornithinibacter sp.
CGCAGAAGGCACGACCGAGGATGTTGTCACAGATGTCGAGGAGCTTGTCGAGGTCCTCCTCGCTGCCCTGTCCGTTCTCGAGGCGACCGAGGATCTGCTTGAGCCACCAGGTGCCCTCGCGGCACGGCGTGCACTTGCCGCAGGACTCGTGCATGTAGAAGTCGGTCCACCGGTCGACGGCGCGCACGACGCAGGTGCTCTCGTCGAAGATCTGCAGGGCGCGCGTGCCGAGCATCGAGCCCGCCGCACCGACGGACTCGAAGTCGAGGGCCACGTCCAGGTGCTCTGCGGTGAACAGCGGGGTGGAGCTGCCGCCGGGGGTCCAGAACTTCAGTGCCTTGTCGGGGTCGCGCATCCCGCCGGCCATGTCGAGCAGCTCGCGCAGGGTGATGCCGAGGGGGGCCTCGAACTGGCCGGGGTTCTTCACGTGCCCGGAGAGGCTGAAGATGCCGAAACCGGTCGACTTCTCGGTGCCCATCGAGGTGAACCAGTCGGCGCCCTCGAGGATGATCCCGGGCACCGAGGCGATCGACTCGACGTTGTTGACCGAGGTCGGGCGGGCGTACAGGCCCGCTGCCCCGGGGAACGGCGGCTTGGAGCGCGGTTGCCCGCGACGACCCTCGAGGCTGTCGAGCAGCGCGGTCTCCTCGCCACAGATGTAGGCCCCGGCCCCGGCGTGCACGGTGATGTCCATGGTCACTCCGGACCCGTGGATGTCGGCGCCCAGATGGCCTGCGGCATAGGCCTCCTCGACGGCCCGCATCAGTCGGCGGTAGACGTGGACGACCTCGCCCCGGAGGTAGATGAAGGCGTGCTCACAGCCGATGGCATAGGAGCTGATGATCATCCCCTCGACGAGGACGTGGGGGTTGGCCATCATGAGCGGGGTGTCCTTGCAGGTGCCCGGCTCGGACTCGTCGGCGTTGACGACGAGGTAGCGGGCCCCACCGTCCGGCGGCGCCATGAACGACCACTTCATCCCCGTCGGGAACCCTGCCCCGCCACGACCGCGCAGCGAGGAGTCCTTCACGGCGCCGATGATGTCAGCGGGCTGCATCCCGAGGGCCTTGTCGAGCGCCCGGTATCCACCGTTGCGCAGGTAGGTCTCCAGGGTCCAGGACTGGGGGTCGTCCCAGAAGGCGCTGAGAATCGGGGTGAGCGTGTTCGCCATCATTCGCCCTTTCGCTCGGTGGTGTCGGGCACGGTGGTGTCGGGCTCGGTGGTGTCGGGCTCGGTGACCTCTGGCTCGGCAGCGTCGAAGAGGGTCGCGCTCGGTGTCGCCACCTGGTCCGCGGGGACTGACGCGCTCTGGGCCGAGACGATGGCCGCACGGTCCCTGGGGTTCTTCAGGTCCGCCTTCTGGGCGGGGGCGATGTCGACGGTGTCGGCCGGGGGCTGGACCTCGCGGGCCTCCCCGCTCACTCCGTCACCGGTCGAGACGACGGGTGTGCCCTTGCGCTCCTTGGGGGCGGGCGCGGTGCTCGACCCCTTGGCCGTCGCCCGTCGGGCCGGCTTCTTCGCCGCCCTGCCCTTCGGCTTCTGCCCCGGGGTGTCGTCGCTCTCGTCCCGAGCTGCTGCGGGCTCGGCGTGGGTGGTCACTGCCTCGTCACTCGCGGGGGTCGTCTCGGTGCTACCCGGGGTCGCGGCCGTTCCCGAACCAGCCGCGGCACCGGCATCCGGCCCCGGTTCGGCGGAACGGGACGCGGCGCCCTCCGGCGCGGTCCAGCCCTGCTCCTTGGCGATGCGCAGACCGAGCAGCGTGGCGGGGCCGGCGCCGACACCCTCGTCGGCGAGGCCGTCGGGGAAGCCCGCCAGCACCCTGCTCACCTGCTTGAAGGTGCAGACGCGGCTGGGGCCACGGGTCGGGGCCACCGGGGTCCCGGCCCTGAGGTCCTTGACGAGCTCGATCGTGGAGGAGGGCGTCTGGTTGTCGAAGAACTCCCAGTTGGCCATCACGACGGGCGCGTAGTCACAGGCGGCGTTGCACTCCACGTGCTCGAGGGTGATCTTGCCGTCCGCGGTGGTCTCGTCGTGCCCGATTCCGAGGTGCTCGGAGACGGCGTCGAAGATCTCGTCGCCGCCCATGATCGCGCAGAGCGTGTTGGTGCAGACCCCGACGGTGTACTCCCCGTTGGGGTGGCGCTTGTACTGCGTGTAGAACGTCGCGACACCGGAGACCTCGGCTGTCGTGAGCTCGAGCAACTCGGCGCACAGCTCGATGCCGCGGCCCGTCACGTAGCCGTCGACCGACTGCACCAGGTGCAGCATGGGGAGCAGGGCGGAACGCTTCTCGGGATAGCGCGCGATGACCTCGGCGAAGTCGGCGCGCAGAGTGTCCTCGACATCCGGGGCGTATGCCTCCTTGGACGCGTCGCTGACGGTGAGGTGTCCAGCAGCGGTCTGGCGGCCGAAGTTTTCTGACATCAGCGGTCGACACCTCCCATGACGGGGTCGATGGAGGCCACCGCCACGATGACGTCGGCCACCTGGGAGCCCTCGCACATCGCGGCCACGGCCTGGAGGTTGTTGAAGCTCGGGTCACGAAAGTGCGCCCGGTAGGGACGGGTGCCGCCGTCGGACACGGCATGGCAGCCGAGCTCACCCTTGGCGGACTCGACCGCGACGTAGGCCTGACCGGCGGGCACGCGGAACCCCTCGGTGACGAGCTTGAAGTGGTGGATCAGGGACTCCATCGAGGTGCCCATGATCTCGCGGATGTGGTCGAGGCTGTTGCCCTGGCCGTCGCTGCCGACGGAGAGCTGGGCCGGCCACGCGATCTTCTTGTCCGCGACCATGAC
>JBDSVV010000109.1:0-5083 GCA_039927035.1 Ornithinibacter sp.
CGTGCAGCTGTACAAGTCCGTCAACGACGGGTACTTCGCGGCCCGCCAGCTGGAGTTCGTCACCAACCCGAGCAACAGCCTCCTCGAATGGATGCGGCTGCCCGGCGACGTGGTCTTCATCGTCGGCGGTGCGCTGCCGTTCTTGTGGATCTGCTGGCTGGGAGTGCGCTATCGGGTGAACAACCAGGTCACCATCGAACCGGAGGACGTGCTGTTCACCGAGATCACCGAGCCGGTCGATGCCGGTGTGACAGCTCGAGCCCGGTGAGCATCGCCCCCGAGGTTGTCCTGTTCACCGGCTACGCCTGCGCGTTGCTCCTCATTGCCTGCGCTCTGGACCGGGTGGCCCGGCACAGCCACGCCCGCTCTGATCGCTACCGCACCGCGGGCTTCCGCTACCACCCACAGCACGACGCCTGGGTGTGCCCCCAGGACCAGATGTTGTGGCCCACCCAGTACGACGAGAAGCTGCGGCTGATGAGGTACCGGGCGAAGCCCTCGGTCTGCAACGCCTGTCCGGTCAAGCACTCCTGCACCAGTTCACCGCACGGTCGAGAGATCACTCGGGAGACCGAACCGTGGCCGCACTCCGAGGCGGCGCGATTCCATCGGGGGCTGGTGCTGGTGCTGATCGGCCTGGCCGGGCTGCTTCTGATGCTGATGGTCGTGCGACACCACCAGCCCGCAGATCTCGCAGTGGTGGTCGGTCCACTCGCCGGCTGTGGGCTGCTGGCGCACCGGTTCACCGATCATTTCCGCCGAACACCATCGGGATTCCCGGCCGCGACGTCCAGCACCGGACTACGCATCACCCAGCCCAGCCGGACCGGCTGGGCCTCGGACCGCCGAAAGGACGCGCTGTGACCACGATCGTCACCGGCGGGCTCGTGCTCGTCATCGTCCTCGTCGCGGTGGGAGGCGTGAGCATCCGCGTGCTGAGAGAGTACGAGCGCGGCGTCCGCTTCCGACTTGGGCGGCTCCGGCCGCTCGCCGGGCCCGGCCCGGTGTTCCTGTGGCCGTTCGTCGATCGGCTGATCCGCGTCGACCTCCGCACGGTCACCCTCACCATCCCGCCCCAAGAAGTCATCACCCGCGACAACGTTCCTGCGCGGGTCAACGCGGTCGCCTACTTCCGGGTCGTGAAACCCGACCTGGCCGTGTGCGAGGTAGAGGCCTACCCCGTCGCCACCTCGCAGATCGCGCAAACAACGCTGCGCTCAGTGCTCGGCCGCGCGGACCTCGACACCCTGCTCTCTGAGCGCGACGAGCTCAACGACAGCCTGCGCCGCATCATCGACGACCAGACCGAGCCATGGGGGATCAAGGTCACCACTGTTGAGATCAAGGACGTCGAGATCCCCGAAGCCATGCAACGCGCCATGGCCCGAGCAGCCGAAGCCGAACGGGAGCGGCGAGCCAAGATCATCTCCGCCGAGGGGGAGTTCCAGGCATCACAGAAGCTCTTCGAGGCCTCCGAAGTCCTCAGCCGCAACCCCGCCGCCATGCAGCTGCGCTACCAGCAGACACTCGTCGAGCTCGGTGGCGACAAGTCCACCATCGTCTTCCCCCTGCCACTGGACCTGATCGCACCCTTCCTCACCCAAGCCAACCCAAAATCGACCCCAGAACCGAACCCAGTGCCACACCCAACCACGGACGCCGGGCACGAAGCGTCACCACCACCGCGCATCGTCGGGAAGCAACCATGACCGAGTACGCCTTCCCCGCCTGGCTTCGTGTCAGCCATCTGCTCAACTTCTTTCTCCTCGGGCTGTTGATCCGCTCGGGATGGCAGATCATCGCCACCCACCCCCGTTTCTACTGGCGAAACGACTGCGGCCCAGGCACGGAATGGATCAAGTTCACCAAGCGGGTGGTGCCCCCCGAAGAGGGCGCCTACATGGCCCGCGACGACGAGTCATCGCTCCCGAGCTGGCTGGCATTGCCAGGCGGTAAGAACATCGGGCTGGGGCGTCACTGGCACGGACTGGCGACGGTGCTGTGGGTGACCAACGGTCTGGTGTACGTCGCCCTGCTGTTCTTCACTGGCGAGTGGCGACGCATCGTGCCGACCTCCTGGAACGTAGTTCCTTCGGCGTGGGAGTCGCTGCAGGTCTACGCCGGGTTCAGCATCCCCGGCATCGAAGACTTCACCCCCTACGACCCGCTCCAACAGCTCATGTACTTCACCGTGGTGTTCATCGCCGCGCCCCTCATGATGGCCACAGGCCCAGCAATGTCTCCGGCCGTTGTCGGCCGGTACCCGTGGTACGCCAAAATGTTCGGTGGCCGACAGGCGGCCCGCTCGCTGCACTTCCTGGGAATGGCGTTCTTGACATTCTTCACGGTCATGCATATCGCGCTGGTGTTCGTCGTCCATCCGGACCACAACCTGCCGCAGATGATGCTGGGGGTCGATGACCCGGCCCGGTTCGCCCAAGCCCTGACGATCTGCCTGGGCGGTGTCGCGGCTGTGGTCGCTGCCTGGGTGACCATCAGCTACGTGAGCCTGGTCGACGTGCGCAAGACCCAGAGGTTCCTCTTCGCGCTATTGGAGCCGATCCGCGCGGTCACAGTGAATCGGATGATCTCGCGCACCCGCCGGGCAGCTACTTACACCGAGAAGGACATCTCGCCCTACCACTGGAGCAACGGCCGCCACCCCACCCCTGAGGAGTCGCCGGAGTGGACCGCTCTGGCGCAGGAGGACTTCAAGAACTTTGTGTTGGAGATCGGCGGGCTGAGCTCCCACCCGGACCGGTTGACACTCGATGAGCTCAAAGCGCTACCTCAGCAGGAGCAGATCGCCATGCACACCTGCATGCAGGGCTGGACCGGCATCGCCAAGTGGAAAGGCCCCAAAGTCATGGACGTAATGGCATTAGCCGGGGAGCGCGACCCACAGGCGCAGTACCTCATGGTGACCTCCTACGGCCTCGCACAAAAGATGCACCGCGGACGCGCCCTGGAGCCCTATTACTCCTGCATCCCGCTGGCCGACTGCCTCGAAGACGAGTCAATCTTCGCCTGGTCGATGAACGACCAACCGCTTCCCCTGACCTTCGGGGCCCCACTGCGCCTGCGAGTCGAGTCCATCCACGGGTACAAGATGGTCAAGTACATCCACTCTGTGGAATGGATCAGGGACTTTCGGACAGTGGGAGACGGGATGGGCGGCACCCGTGAGGACTCGGGCTACCAGGCCATCAACGCCCGCATCTGAAGGGCGGTGTCAATAACGTGGGGCGGTGATCTGGCGCCAGGCGTCGAACGCCCCCTCGGGGGTGCGTCACGGATTCGTGGGGCGCCGTCGGCGCTGGTGAAGCCGACTCGACGAGCGGGTCCTTCCCGTTCCGCCACCAGATCGTCGATAACTTCGCACACTTCCGAACGCACATGCGCACGTGTCGTACGAGCGCGTCGCCGACTCGTTGACCGTGGCCGGGTGCACGGCGGCACCATGAAACCTAGGCGGCGGCGACCTGCCATCCGACGAGGGCTGCTACCTCTGCGGTCGCCTGCCCTTCATGCAGGCGATCCGACCCGGCGCGTACATCAATCAGTCATCATTTCTGCGCCAGTGTGGGCGTCGTACCAGGCGGCCATGGCCTCGTCCCAGTCCGGCCCCGAGAGGGTGGTCAGCGAGGCCGGGAACAACCCGTCCTCCTCCTTGGCGATGTGCTCGTGCAGCTCGACGACCGCGATCCGAATGCGCTGCTGGTCGGTGGGGTCGCCAACATCGACGGTCGCCAGTAAGTCCGCGAGCTCGCGGTGCTCCTCGATGAGCGGGGCGATGTAGCCGGCGAACTCCTCCTCGCGCTGCATGACACGGAAGATCCCGTTCTCCTCGCCCTTCCAGTGAGACGCGAGTCCGATGGCCATCTCCTCGATGCACCGGCGGGCCTTGCCGAGGTCGCCGGCTTCGATCGCGCGGACCGCGTCGCCGCCGAGGTCGGTGACGCGCTCGTGCTCAGCGATGTAGTCGCGGATCAACGATACGTGGCGGCAGCCGCAGTAATGGCACATCAGTTTCATCCTATTGTTTCAGGCGCGGCGCGGCGCAGGGCTGCCGAGCTGCACGTCATCGCGGCCGCGACAGCAGACGTACGCGCGTGTGAGGTAGTCCAATGCGGCACTGAAGACGTGCACCATCTGCGTGGCCGACGAGAGCGCGAACAGCGTCAGCGACGCCACCCGTGGAGCTGGAAACCGAGCGGCGCCCCGCCGGCTCGGAAATCAGGTCGCATTGGAAATCCTCAAATCCACATCGACACCCCCCGCGCTGCGCATAGTGACCGAAATACTCGATGCGACGGTATTGTCCAGACGGAGCACGATGACCGCGGCAGGAAGAGGTAGTTCACCTCGTTCATTCGGATCGTCGCCCATAAGACCGGACCGGTCATGCGGCGGCGATCGTTCAGGATCGTCATGCCCGCGACCGTCCCCGTACTTGCGGGAGCACCAACCGAGACACCTATGCAATGGTCGAGGCCCTCGCTGACGCCGACCGTCCAGGACTTCGGCACTCCGAGCCCGATCACGTGCCGCAGAACACCCCGGTGATTCCGTAGCGGGACAGCGGGAAGCCGATATGCAGCAGCCGGCTCTGGGAGATCTGGGAGGACCGCGTGGGATCGCCGCTCCTAGGATGGGCGGTCTCCGGGGGTACGTCCATCACGAGGAGAACTCATGCAGAAAGAGTCACTGACGGCACTGGTCCGACATCACCTGGAGACCGCATCTACCGCATCCAGTGGTCGCAGCGCCCACACCATCTACGGAGGTCACGAGCACGTCCTCCGCCAGACCCTGATCGCACTACGGGCCGGCTCCATGCTGGACGAACACGAGAATCCCGGAGAAGCGACTGTCCAGATCCTGCACGGCCGCGTCACCCTCGTCGCGGGCGACGACAGGTGGAACGGATCACCCGGCGACCTGTTGACCATCCCCGACTCCCGGCACGCCCTTGAGGCAGTCGAGGACTCGGCTGTCCTCCTGACGGTAGCCATGCGGATCTGAGGCACGGAGACACATCCCGCCGAAACCGGCCAGATCCTCACCCAAGACCGGGCGACAG
>JBDSVV010000110.1:0-4164 GCA_039927035.1 Ornithinibacter sp.
TCGACGTCGTCGACGTGCCATTGGGCGATGGTGTGACCAGCCTGTCCTGCGTATTGGGTCTGGTAGATGCTGAAGGTCGAGCCGCCCGCGGTGCGGTAGATGAGCATGACGCCTTCCATCTCCTGGTGGGGGGTGAGTCCGAGCTTGTCGGCGTAGAACGTCCGAGCGCGCACGAGGTCGGCGGCGGGGATGTTGGCGGTGACGGTTGCCTGGTCGAGCATGTCTTGTCCTCCTCGGTTGAGAGGTCCACCGGGGCGGTGGCCGCGGGTGGGCCGATCTCGTTGTATGCCTCAGTGTCCTCGCGGGTGGCCTTCGGCTCAAGGCTGTGGTGCAGGTCCGCCAGTCGCGTGCTTGGGGCAATCCTGGAGCCCACGATCCATTCGAGAAGCGCGTAGGGACGGCCCTATCGGTCACTTCGCGCAGATCCTGCAAAGATCCGAAACGGACCACATTCTTGTCCGGTCAGCGTTACGTGACGTTCCAAGGCTTACACCTCGGTGCGTGCGCCGCACCGGACGTCGCCCAACAGCAGACTCATTGCTGCGGAGCGGATGAAGTTGGGTGCGACATGATGGTCAGGTGAATGGGCATTTGCTCGTCCACCAAGTGCACCAGCGTGGCCCCAACGGTCACGCAGCGAGTCATACGCCTCGGCGTAGGCCGCAGACCAACCGCCTCACCGAGCGCCGCAACCCCGCAACGACGCGATCCATCTGACGCAGCCCACCGACCAGTGATGCTCCACACGGCCGGGTGTCGCCCAGTGCGCGGCAAGTCCTCTGGTCGGCACCAGCGCGAAAATCAACATGTGGGACTGCCCATGGATCGGTTGACACCCAGCCTGTGAGGATTCGTCCTCGCTGGAAGGATGTTCAACATGCCGAAAGCGTTCCCGATGGAGTTCCGCAATGACGAGGTCGCGGTAGCCCGCAAAGGCGAGGCCTCGATCGCACAAGTCGCGAAGGACTTCGGTGGCTCGGAGTCGTGCCTGCAGCGCTGGCTCAAGCTCGATGACATCGAGGGAGGCAAACGACCCGGCCTCTCCAGCGAGGAATCTGCTGAGCTGCGTGAGCTGGAGAAGCGTAGCCGCCTCCTGGAGCAGGAGGCCGAGGTGATGCCGCGTGCGGTCGCGTACCTCTCGCGTGACATCAACCCAATTGATGTACCCGCTGGTCCTGGAACTGGCCGCTACCGACGCCCCCTTCGGGGGATGGTCGCGGTGACCACCGGCGCCGCGTCTTGCCGGGCCGCATCTCCTCTCCTGCCGCGTGGCTAGGGATGTCGCGCGAAGCGCAGAACCTGAGAATCCCCTGAGCGCCATCGCCGTCGGCGACGACGATCACCCGCGACGAGTGATCGCCATGAGCCGTCTGGGCGGAAGGGTGCAGACAGGTCACGACGCGGCCCAGCCACCCTGATGGAGGTCGCGATGCGTTATGCGTTCATCGTTAAGGGTCGGTCTCGGAGGCGGTCGAGGAAGAATTGCCGGTGATGGCGACCACGAAGTACCCGACCGGCGGCACAGCGCTGTTCGGCTCGGTGGCGGACGAGGCGGAGGTCTTGACCGTGCTTGCTCGCATTCATGGTCTCGGCCTCGATGTCATTGAAATGCGGCGACTTCCCGACTCGTCAGCCGACGCCTTGGAAGCCATCCGGCCGGCCCTGCGCGCCCAGCAACATGCGTCACAGCGCCGCCCGTCGACCTGTCCCACTTCGCCGCGAACCGGATGCCGGGACGAGGTCGGGATGGCGCGCCCTGCTGCCCGAGGGGAGCAGGGCGCTAGCGTGTTGGTCGTGACGGTCACGTTCCGGAAAATCACCGCGGCGAACCTTGAATCGGTGCTCGCGCTGCGCACCACCCCAGAGCAGGAACGGTTCGTCAGCTCCATCGCGAGCTCGGTGGCGGAGGCCGCCGAATGCCCAGAGGCCAAGCCGTGGCACCGAGCCGTCTACGCCAACGAGCGACCCGTGGGGTTCGTCATGTTGAGCTGGAACGTGGAGCCGCAGCCCGCAGGCATCAAGGGCCCATGGTTCTTGTGGAAACTGCTTATCGACTACCGACACCAACGTCAGGGCTACGGCCAGGAGGTTGTGCGCCAGGTCGTGGATCTGGTGCGCGCCAACGGAGGCAACGAGCTCCTTACCAGCTACGTGCCTGGCGATCACGGACCAGCCGGCTTCTACTCTCTGCTCGGATTCACCCGCACAGGTGACGTCGACCCCGACGGCGAGATCATGATGCGACTGGACCTGACCGCTGACCGCTGGCTGCTCGGCCACCGTGAGTCGATACGGTGATCCGACTTTCGGCGGTCAGCCCAAGTCATCTCTTCGAATGCGTCCCACCGCCGCGCCAAGGACGGAGGCGCTGCGTCCGACTTTCTCGTTGAGCGGCCGGGCTCCGGGTTGTGAGCCAGGGCTGTGTGGCGGGTGCAGAGGGCTATTGCGGGCTGTCGAAGTGCCAGCAGCCGGTAGTTTGGAAGCTGTCGCGGCCGGCCCAGCCGGCAGTTCGCCAGGCCAGAACTCGAAGAGGTTGGACGACGATGAGCTCTCCGTACTGGGCGGTTTGGTAGTCCCAGTCGTACTTGGCGTTGTAGGCCTGGATGACCGAGGAGGGCGTCCCGTGCTCGGTGCTGCGCTTGGTCGTGCCCTCGACGATGACGACGTCGGTGCCGCTGTCCAGGTGCACGGTGACCGCCGGGTCGCCGTCGACGGCGCGCATCAAGGTTGGGCTGCCCACGCTCAGGTGCAGCTGCTCGCCCTGCCAGGTCCCCCAGACCGGTCGAGGGTGAGGATGGCCTGGGGTCCGGGCCACCAGCCAGTAGGTCCCGGCCGCCTCGAGCTGTTCCTGCACCCACGACCACGCCAGCGGGCCTTGGTCGCTGGGAGCGCCGTACAGACGCAGCGTGCGTTTGCTTCGTGACACGACCGCCAGCGTAGTTCGACCCGAACACGACACCGGAAACGCGCGGATCTGGCGCGGAGGGCGTGCTGTGGTCTGGGATCACGACACGAGATTGGCTCCGCGCTCTCCGCAGGATCTTGATCGCTCGCGGACCGCCCCTGTGTAGCGCAAGGAGGCCTCGCTCTTTGACCGTCGTGGTCGGTCATCGCGCGGATACCCGGCGGCCCCGGCGGCCCCGGAGGCTCGAGTGGCTGGACGGCCCAGGGTCGCCGGTAAAGGCGTGGATAGGTCGGGCATGCCAGACAGCATCCATAACGTACCGAGCGACCTGCACGAGGGCAACTATCCGAGCTGTCGCGATCCGCCCGTCCCGGCCGCCTCGAGAAGGGGCGTCCTATCGCCGCCAGTCGACGGCCGCATCCATGAGCAGATGTCGCCAGCGGCGCAACACGGGCCGATGGCTCTCTAGGGCTTAGAAGCCTCCCGGACCAGCCACGCCCTTGGCCGGCGGCTTGCCGTATCTCTTCTTCTCTGCCCCGCACCGCGAACATAGATCGTAACCAGCGTTCGGCCCACCCATCTCCTTGTTGACATGGTGTTGCCAGTCGTGGCGGCCCAAAAGGCAAAGGATGTTGTTCACGGCGATCCCACTCCTCAGCTCCGAAGCGCCCAGTGTCCCGCCCCGTTCATGGGTAGTCAACGCCTTCAGGGAGAGCGGTGTGCCTGCGTCCTACCCCCGCGAGTTGACCATCCGGGCAGGGTGGATCGACGCGTTACTCGAGGTGAGGTCGGTCCCTTCGCCTCTGCATTTCATTCACCTCTTCATCGTCATCGGCAACGTCTGAGTCGTCATCTCGTTCGTCAGGGTCAGCGTCATCGTCTCGTTCGTCATGCAGACGAGCGGGCCGACGTGTTCGTGGAGTTTGAGTTAGCGGGGCCATTTTGTGCCCACTCTCGGCGGCGGTGATGCAGGCGCCGCGCAAGGGCACCTCTGGGACCCTTGTAGCTCCGAGATGGAGGTCTGGAGAGCTGACAGACGTTGTGGATTTCGCCAGGCTAAGCGTATTGATTATGCAATATTAGTGCTATGGTTTCTGCCAAGTTAAGGGCGCGCGCAGCCTACGGTCGAGGTAACGGGGACAAGCGTGATGGCAGCAGGAGGCGGCTACCGCAAGCGGGTTGTGGATAGCGAGCTTGGTGAACGGCTCGATGCCATTGGAGCGGTCCTCATCGAGGGGCCGAAGGCATGCGGCAAGACC
>JBDSVV010000111.1:0-3362 GCA_039927035.1 Ornithinibacter sp.
GCTCCCGGGCCTGGGCCTCCAGCGCCGCCTTCGCCTGCGTGATCTTCGCGAGCCTCTCGATGTGCAAGGCCCGCGGGGGGCCGTCGTCAGCCTCGGGGACGGGGAACGTTCCGTCATGGGACGCCTCGTCACCGGCAGTAGTGCGGTCCGACCCCGGTCAGTTCGCGCGCTCCTGCCGTTCGTGGGTGTAGCCATCGCAGGGGTTGTGCGACGTCGCCGAACCGCCTCCTAACTGTACCCTGCTGAGGTTGACCCCATCCGGTGGACATCCTGATCGGCCGAGTTGAGGCTGGGCAGGAGAGGATGCCCGTCATGGGTGCGAAGATGAAGAGTTGCACCCCGAGGTACCGCCGCGAGGCTGCTCATTTGGTGATCGACACGGGTCGCCCGATCGTGGGGGTTGCTCGGGAGATCGGGGTCGGGGAGGCGTTGTTGGGCCGGTGGGTCGCGCTGGAGCGGGCTGCGATGGTGGACCCGCGAGGGGCTTTGGATGGTGATGAGCGGGCCGAGCTGGAGCGGTTGCGGCAGGAGAACTCGGAGCTGCGGATGGACCGGGAGTTCCTAAAAAAGCCGCGGCCTTCTTCGCGGCGGAAACCTCGCGCCCGAGCGGGCGTTCGAGGTGATCGAGGCGTGCTTTGACGGATGCACGAACCTTCAGCACACTGGCAAGTATGCCGCTGCTGAGCAAGCCCAGAGCCTGGCCCCACTTCAGCAGCCCGCTGCGCTCGACGGCATTCACCGCCCGTATCGGCTCCCTGGTCGGCATCTGCTTCGGCATCTGCTTCGTGACCGGGCTCCTCAGCCACTACCAGTACGGCCCGTGGTCCTGGCTGCCCGAGCCGGCCAGCCCGGTGTTCCTCTACCGGGTGACCCAGGGCGCCCACGTGGCCACCGGCATCGCCACGATCCCCCTGCTGCTGGTCAAGCTCTGGTCGGTCTACCCGAACCTCTTCCGCTGGCCCGTGGTGCGCTCGCTCAAGCACGCCATCGAACGGGGTTCAGTCTTCGTCCTCTTCGCGGCCGCCCTGCTCCAGCTGATGACGGGGTTCCTCAACGTCTTGGGCTGGTACCCCTGGCCGTGGGGCTTCGTCAAGGTGCACTACCTCCTTGCCTTCGTCGTGATTGGGTCGATCCTCGTCCACATCGGGGTCAAGCTGCCCGACATCAACTACGGGCTGCGGTCACGGCTCGTCGACGCGGACGTTCTCACGGAGATCCCGTGGAGCGAGAACCCGGTCGCGCACAGCAACGCCGGAGACGTGCCACCGCCCCCGACGCCGGCCCTGGGGCGCCGCGGACTTCTGGTCGCCACCGGTGTCGGTGTGGGCGTGGTGGTGGCCACCACCGTTGGTCAGACCCTGACCCCGCTGCGCCCGATCGGGCTGCTGGCGCCCCGGCTGTCCGACCAGGGCCCGCAAGGCGTCCCGGTGAACCGAACCGCCGAACAGGCAGGCGTCGCGCCGCTGGCGACGGCGAGCGACTGGCATCTGCAGGTCGAGGGCCCGAACCCGTATGTCTTGACGCTCGCCGAGATCGAGGAACTCGCCGAGCACGACGCGAAGCTGCCGATCACCTGTGTCGAGGGCTGGAGCGTCGGTGCCGACTGGCGCGGTCTGCGGCTGCTCGACGTCGTTCGGCGCGCCGGGGGAGACGCCGACTCGCGGGTCCAGGTCGTCTCGCTCGAGACGGGCGGCGCCTATCACGACAGCGTCGTCGAAGGACCTCAGGTCTCCCACGCCCTGCTCGCCACCCACCTCAACGGCGAACGGCTCAACCTCGATCACGGGTACCCCCTCCGCCTGATCGCGCCCAACCGCGCGGGCGTACTCAACACCAAGTGGCTCGGCCGGATCGTGGTGAGCTGAGATGCGGGGATGGAGGTATGCCCTCGTCGCGGTCGGGGTTCTCGTCCTGCTGTACGGAGGAGCCCGGCTGGTCGCCGAGGTCCCGGAGGACCTCCCCGGGCTGGGTCTGTGGATGGTCGGGGTCGTCGTCATCCACGACGGACTGCTCTCACCACTGGTCGTGGGCGTCGGTTGGCTCCTTGCTCGGAAAGCCCCGGCAGGTGGCCGCCGCTACGTCCAGTCCGGGCTCGTGGCAGGTGCCCTCGTCACTGTGATCGCGATCCCGCTCATCGCGCGACAGGGCACCAAGCCGCCCGCCAAAGCGCTCCTGCTCCAAAACTACAGCGTCAGCCTGGCGATCCTGCTCGGGCTGATCGCCGCACTGAACTTGGCCGCCTACCTGGCGAACCGGACTCGTGACCGGCACGTGGAGCCCGCACCCGAAACTGACCAGGTGAGGTGACGTCAGCCAGCCCTATGAGTGCGTCAGATCCGGAAGGCGCGGAGGCGTGGACGGGCAGCGCGACGACGTCACGTTGGGCAACGGCCATCGCCGAGGGCGAGTTCATCGACAGAGCCCTTTCCGCGTCGCGGCCGCGGGTCTCGCCTTGGTGAAATCTTCACCGTCCGTACACGAGGGCCCTCCGCCATCTGGGCGGGCCGATGTCGAGGATTGGGTGGTGGTCGCCCACGGCGTGCCATCGGCTCACGCTCATCCGGAGGACATACGTGACACACCACCCAGACATGAGGCGCCGCACCGTGCTCGGGCTGACGGCTGCCGGCCTCGGAGCCGCGGTGATCGGCGGAGCGCCCGCCGCTAGCGCGAGCACCTCGCGCTCCGGCCACCGCGGTTCCCGCGGTCCTGCCTACGGGCCGCTCCAGACCGACCCGGCCAGGCCAGGCTGCTCGATCTGCCCGCCGGGTTCCGTTACACGGTCTTCGCCGTAGCCGGCAACAGCGGCAACCCGATCCCTGCCACCACCCTTGACGACGGCGGTGAGCTCAGCCCGTCGCGCTACGACGGCACCGGCTCCTTCGCCCGTCATGGCGGCGGCTGGGTCTTGGTGTCGAACCACGAGAACGGCGACGGCATCCCCATTCCGGTCACTGCACCGGTGCCCCACCGGCCCCGGGACCTTCAGCGCCTGGCAGCGGCACTTGCAGGCCCCCCCTGCGTCGAACACGGCCTCGACGTCATCTCTCGTCGCGTCGTTCGCCGGTCGCCAGCTGAACTCGAGCACCCCGCGAGACCAGTGGCGGTCCGGCGCCAGCGACGGCGCCGTGACAGTCGATCCGTGACCTGGTCGGTGCGTCGAGTAGCCGCCAGTGCCGCGACCGCCACGACACCGTCACCGCAGTGGTCACCCGGCTCGATCGAGCCGCACTGCCTGTTACCAGCAGCGCCCCCTGAGTAGCCAGCTTGTCGGCCCGCGCTTGCGAATCGGCGGACGGTACAGGCAGCGCGAATCCGAGTTTTTATGGCTCTCCTGACATACCTGTGGGTCATTTCCTGCC
>JBDSVV010000112.1:0-4409 GCA_039927035.1 Ornithinibacter sp.
TCGACCGGCTCCATCGCTAGCCCGCCCGTGCCCTCGAGGTCGTCGAGCCGGGCGAGATCGAGCAGGCCGTCGACGAGCCGGCGCATCCGGGCGGCCTCGTCGCCCATCCGGCGCATCGCGTCACGGACCTCGGCCTCGTCGGTGACCACCGCGGGAGCCGAGCCCGCGCGCCCGGTGTGCAGCGCGGCATACCCCTGCAGGGTCGTCAGGGGGGTGCGCAGCTCGTGGGAGGCGTCGGCGACGAAGCGGCGCATCCGCTCGCGGGTGGTGGCCTCGGCGTCGATCATCGCGTTGAGGGCCTCGCCCAGGCGGGCGGCCTCGGTGTCCGGGGGGCCGGGCGGCACGCGGCGGCTCGTGTCGCCGGTGCGGATCGCGTCGGCGGCCTCGGTCATCTGCGCGATGGGGCGCAGGCCGAGCCGGTCCACCCACCACAGGAGCAGCCCGACCGCCGCGGCGATGATCAGGCCCACCAGGGCCAGGGTGAGGGCGAGGCTCCTCGTGGCCGCGTCCACCGAGGTCGTGGGGAGTGCGATCACGGCCGAGGCCCGGCCGTTCGGCAGTGGGGCCGTCACGACGCGAACCCGGGCGGCGTCACCTGACGTGGTGGCGCGACCGGTCGGGGACGTGATGCTCTCCCCGGGGGCGACGTCCGGCACGAGGGTCGGGTCGGTGGTCGGGGTGAGCAGCGTCACCAGCCTGCCGTCAGCACCCATCCGACCGACGTAGACGTCGCCGAGGCCGGCCGAGAGCCCCCCGTCGGGAGCGCGCTGCGAGGCGAGGACGAGGGCTCGGGGGTTGTTCGTCAGGCCCTGGAGCTGGGCGTCGAGTCGGTCGAGGAGGAAGGCCCGCTGCACCAGGAGCACGGCTGCCCCGGCGAGAAGGAGCACGACGGCAAGGGCACTCGTCGCGAGGAGGAGCCTGCGACGCAACGTCATCCGGGCGCCCGGATCGTGTAGCCGACCCCGCGCACCGTGTGGATGAGCTTGGGCTCGGTGGTGTCGACCTTCTTGCGCAGCGTCGACACGAACGACTCGATGATGGCGCTCTCCCCGGCGAAGTCGTACTCCCACACGTGGTCGAGGATCTGGGCGCGGGTTACGACGATGCCCGTGTTGACGAGCAGGCACCGGAGCAGGGTGAACTCGGTCGCCGTGAGGTGCACCTCGAGCGTGCCGCGCCAGACCCGGTGCTGGTCCTCGTCGAGCACCAGGTCGTGCACCTGGTGGCGGCCGGCCTGGGGCGGGTCGGACCCTCGCCGGCGGAGCGCGACCTGCACCCGGGCCACCAGCTCCTCCAGAGCGAAGGGCTTGACGATGTAGTCGTCGCCACCGGCGGTGAGGCCACGCACCCGGTCTGCGGTGTCGGAGCGGGCGGTGAGGAAGAGCACGGGCGTCGTGATGCCCCGTTGTCGCAGCCGTTTCAGCACCTCGAACCCGTCGAGGTCGGGGAGCATCACGTCAAGGACGATGACGTCGTATGCCGTGGTGCAGGCGGTGAGCGCCTGCGCACCGGTCGCTGCGGTCGTGACCTCGAGGCCGGCGAGGCGCAGCGCCGAGGCCACGAGGTAGGCGATGTTCTCCTCGTCGTCGACGACGAGCACCGATGAGGCCATGGGGCCACCGTGCCAGAGGGTTCGAGCCCCTGGCTGGAGGTTTCCTCGGTATTGCCTGTGGATGCGACGCAGCGCGAGGACGCTGGAGCGAGGGGTGTCGTTCGCGCGGCTCCGCGCGCCCTTGGCACCCGTGGCGCCGTGGAGAGTCGGCGCGGGGGGTGTCGTTCGCGCGGCTCTGCGCGCTCTTGGCACCCGTGGCGCGGCGGAGGGTCGGCGCGGGGGGTGTCGTTCGCGCGGCTCCGCGCGCTCTCGGCACCCTTCTCGCCTCCAGCAGATCACGAGGTGACACCGCAGAGGTCTCGAGGCGTGGGCCGGAGCGTACGGGGTGAACCATCAGACCGTTGGTTCACGTACGACGAAAACGACCGGGTTTCAGTCCTGAACCATCCGACCGGTTGGTTCGTCTCGCGAACCGCGCGCCCGTCGCCCGCGGGCCCTTCGAAGGAGCCGTCATGAACCGCATCCGCACCTCACTCCTCGCACTCACCCTTGCGTCCGCCGCCGTGACCACCGGTCTTGTCGCCACGGGCGCCAGTGCCACACCCGCGCCCCTGGCCGCCGTCGACGCGGTCACCACGAGCCCGTCCCAGGCATCGGGGAATGCTGCGCTCCCCGCCGACAGCACGGCGCAAGCCAGGCAGCACGGCATCCGGACGTGGTGGAAGGACCTGACCGACGAGCAGCGGACCTGCCTCCAGAAGGCCGACATCCGGCGGCCTGTCGGGCGCCTCGACGACGTGGAACGGAAGGCGTTGCGCGAGAGGGTGACCACCGCCGCGACCACCTGTGCGGTCGAACTCCCCGGCGCCAAGGCGAGAGAGTTCCGAGCCAGCCTCACCGACGACCAGAAGCAGTGCCTCCATGGCGCGTCACTCACCCGGCCCTGGGGCCCGCTGGACAAGGAGCAACGTCAGCAGCTGCGCGCCGACCGACAGGCCGCGGCCAAGGCATGTGGCGTCACCTTGCCGACTCGGTCCTGACCCCGCTCCCCGGCCGGAGCATCGGATCGAGCCCGAGCCATCGTGAAGGCACTCGCCGCAGGCTGGAGCGCGAACAGCAGCACGGCCACCCGCCACCCGGTCCGGTCGACCCAGACGGTCACGGCATTGATCGACCCGGACGGCGGTGAGCAGGAAGCCCACCACCGTCCGGGTCGGCAGTGCCTTGCCCACGTTGCCAGGGTCGACCACGTCCGCCCCGCAGGTCGAGAGGAGCCCCGAGTCAGCGGTGACGCGGCTCCCCCACACCAGGAGCACGGGCACGACGACCCAGGGGGAGAGGCCGGCGACGGCCACCGCGAGGACGCAGCCGGTCGCGCCGACATGCATGGCCCACAGGTCGCCATCGTGAGCACGGCCACCGCGGCGATCAGCCACAGCTGGCGCCGCGCGTCCGAGGACTGTCGCCGTGGGGTCAGGTCGCTGGATCAGTCAGCGGGTCCGCTGCGTCCGCGCTCTCCCGCGCCGCGACGGCTGCCTCACGCTCGTCCACCACGACTGCGCATGCGTCGAGGAACCGCTGCATGCTCGCACCGGGGGTGGTGTCGCCGAAGTAGCGCCTCACCAGCGCCGCGTGCGTCTCGTCCGGATGGGATGCCGCGGCATCGACGATCGCTGCGGCCCGGTGGGCATCGGCGGCATCGAACAGCTCGAGCTCTCGCACCAGCCCGGACTCCGGCAGCTGGGCCCGAGCTTCGGTGGGCAGGGTGACCACGAGTGGCTTCGCGGTGGCCAGCCAGTCGTAGGCCACTGCTGAGATGTCAGCGATGCACACGTCTGCGGCGTCGATGTGCCAGCCGAACGGCCCGGACGTGTCGGCCACGTGGTGAGCCGACGGGTCGGTGCGGTTGGCCTCGTCGATGACGCGCAGGATGTCCCGGTGCGCTTGGGCGTAAGCCGGCACGGTCAGCCCCAGACGCGGGTGCGGGCGGTAGATGATCCGGTGTCTCCCCGTCGCGGCGAGTGAGCGCACCACTGCCACACCGTGCCCGGCTGCGGAGGAGTAGCGCATGCTCGGCACGTCACCCTCGGTGGTGGGGGCGTAGAGGACGACGGTGCGGGAGTCGTCCGGCAGAGCCGGCCCGCGCTGGTGAACATCGACCTGAGGGCGTCCGACCTCGACGAGCCTTCCCTCGTCGAAGCCGATGAGCTTGCGCAGGATGCGCTCGCGGGCGGCGGTGCCGGCGATGAACACCCTGTCGTAGGCCTTCAGCTGGTTGCTCGACATGTAGTCCTTGTCGGACTCGCCGTGGCAGATGAAGACGTGCGAGGGGGATGCGAAGCGCATCGCGGGAAAATTCTGCTGGTTCTGGTTCACGTAGAGCATGGCGCGGACTGGCTGTCGATCGACGAAGCGCTCAACCTCCTCGATCGTGGCCGCGTGGTGGACCGGCACCGGACAGTCCCGAAGCAGCGCCCGGGTGGTCTCCCAGTTGCGGCAGAGCACCGTGACGTGGTGCATCTCGTGCAGTCGGCGCAGCGGCTCGAACCACTGGTCGAGCTGGTAGAGGTTCTCCGGGCCGTCCGTGAAGTAGACCGCCACGTTGATCGTCCCGTCCGTCACCGGGGGGCGCACGGCCAACTCGGCGCGGACCTCGCGGCGGGCGAGCACGGCACGCACGCCGCGCGTGACGAGACGCCGGACATGTGCGGCGTCGTGCGCGAGATCGATCACCCCACGAACCGGTCGGCCACGGTCAGTGCGGCGTCGAGGATGTCGAGTCCCTCGTTCATCTCCTCCGCGGTGGTGGTGCAGGGCGGCACGACGTGGGTGCGGTTGAAGTGCACGAAGGGCCAGA
>JBDSVV010000113.1:0-4177 GCA_039927035.1 Ornithinibacter sp.
TCCAAGAGGTGCACGCGGAGAGATCCGCGAACGACCCACCAGCCCTGACCCGTACCCGCTTCACCGAGCTGCTGGACATCGTCACCGGGAGAATCAGCGACGAACACCCCGACGATGACGACCGCGAGATGGCCGGGCTGGAACGGGACTGGGCGGCATACCAACTCTCAGAGCACCACGACACCGCAGCCTGCGACGACGCCGACCTCCATGACCAGATCTGGACCCCGGACCTCACCGAAGAGCTCGAACACCTCGCATCCCTCGACCGCGCCAGCTGATCCAAAGGCAGCCGTAGGGGCATCGCCGCGGCGGCCCAGTTCGACCCGGCACCCGCGCTGCTGGGATGATGTGTTCCATGTCTCCAGTGGCTGACGAGCTCGCATTCACCAAGGGGCACGGAACGGAGAACGACTTCGTCCTCGTGCCCGACCTCTCAGGTGCTCTCGGGCTGTCGGGCGCCCGGGCGCGCGCGCTGGCCGACCGGCGGGCGGGCATCGGTGGCGACGGCGTGATCCGCGTCGTGCCCACCGAAGCCGCCGACGAGCCGGAGGTGCGCGAGCAGGCGCCGCTCGCGGCGTGGTTCATGGACTACCGCAATGCCGACGGCACCATCTCGCAGATGTGCGGCAACGGCACCCGGGTCTTCGCTGCCTACCTCCGCCGTGAGGGCCTGGAGACCGGCGGGGAGTTCGCCATCGCCACCCGCGCCGGCGCCAAGCGGGTGCGAACCGACCTGGACGGCTTCGCCGTCGACCTGGGGCCATGGCGACTGCGCGACCCCGAGACCGCCGAGCGTGACGGCTTCGACGCCCTGGTCCACCTCGACGGCGGCGACCCCTACTCCGCCCTGAGCATCGACCTCGGGAACCCGCACACCGTCGTCGCGCTCCCCGAGGACGTCGACCTCGATGCACTCGACCTGGCTCGGGCGCCGATGGTCAACCCCGCGCCGGCGCACGGGACCAACGTCGAGCTGGTCCGCCCCCTGGGCCCCGGCCACATCACCATGCGGGTGCATGAGCGCGGGGTGGGGGAGACCCGCTCCTGCGGCTCGGGCGCCTGCGCCGCCGCCATCGCGACGAGCTTCTGGGCCGGGTCGCACGACACCGGCGCCTCGTGGGTCGTCGACGTCCCCGGGGGCCGTCTCCGGGTGCGGCTTCTCCCGGACCGAGGCGTCGAGCTCGCCGGGCCCGCGGTACTCGTCGCCGACGGGATGGTCGACCTCAGGTCCCTGCCGGCCTGACCTGGAGTAGTCGGAACCCCTTGCTCGAGGAGAGCCGCGTGCACGGCATCCCGAGCTCTGCCTCGATCCACCGTTGCAGGCTGTCCGCGCCGAGGTTCTTCTGCACGACGAGCTGGGCGACCCCACCCGGCGCGAGGCGGGGGAGCCAGGCGCGCAACAGGTCGTGCAGAGCGGCCTTGCCCACCCGGATCGGTGGGTTGGTCCAGATCAGGTCGAAGCGCACGTCCTGCGGGATGCCGTCGGCGGGGGTCGCGAGCACTCCGGCCAGGCCCAGCGTGCTCGCGTTGCGGGCGGTCAGGTCCACGGCCCGCTCGTTGACGTCCACGGCATACACGGTGGCCTCGGGCGAGCACAGGCCGAGCGTGAGGGCGACCGGCCCCCAGCCGCAGCCCAGGTCCAGGAAGGTGCCAGAGGCCGGTGGTGGGGGCGCCTCGGCCAGGAGCACGGCGGTGCCCTTGTCGACGCCCCCGTGGGAGAACACCCCGGCGGCGACCTCGACCTCGAGGTCGCGCCCCGCGAGGTGGACCCGCATCCGGCGGCGGTCGTCGTCGCTGGCAGGGCTGGCCGTGAAGTAGTGGTCGCTCTCGTCCATCGCAGGGCCACGCTAGCGGCCGCGCGGAAGAAAGCGGTCGCCACCGCGCGTTCATCGGTGAGACCCTAGGGAGAACATGACTGCACGACGAGACATCCTTTCCGGGCGAGCCGAGGCGCTCGCCGACGAGACCACCTTCGAGGAGTCGGGGTTCGTCCTCGAGGACGCCGGCTACGACGGCGAACAGCTCGAGCGCGAGGAGCGGGCGGCGCTGCGGCGCGTCTCCGGGCTTTCGACCGAGCTCGAGGACGTCACCGAGGTCGAGTACCGCCAGCTGCGCCTCGAACGCGTCGTCCTCGCCTCCGTCTGGTGCGAGGGCACCCTCGTGGATGCCGAGAACTCGATGAAGGAGCTCGCTGCGCTCGCCGAGACGGCCGGGTCCGAGGTGCTGGCCGGGGTGATGCAGCGGCGGGCCAACCCCGACCCGGCGACCGACCTCGGCAAGGGCAAGGCCGCCGAGCTGCGCGACATCGTCATCAACGAGGGCGCGGACACCGTCATCTGCGACACCGAGCTCGCTCCGAGCCAGCGGCGCGCCCTGGAGGACGTCGTCAAGGTCAAGGTCATCGACCGCACCGCCCTCATCCTCGACATCTTCGCCCAGCACGCGAAGAGCCGCGAGGGCAAGGCCCAGGTCGAGCTGGCTCAGCTGCAGTACCTGTTGCCGCGGCTGCGCGGTTGGGGTGACTCGATGTCCCGCCAGGCCGGTGGTCAGGCCGCCGGCGGCCAGGGCATGGGCTCGCGCGGACCCGGTGAGACCAAGATCGAGCTCGACCGGAGGCGGATCAACACCCGCATGGCCAAGCTCCGGCGGGAGATCAAGGAGATGAAGACGGTCCGCGACACCAAGCGCGGCAGCCGTCGGGCGAATGCCGTGCCGAGCGTCGCGATCGCCGGCTACACCAATGCGGGCAAGTCCTCGATCCTCAACCGGCTCACCGGTGCGGGGGTGCTCGTGGAGGACCAGCTGTTCGCCACCCTTGACCCCACGGTGCGCCGGGCCGAGACCCCCGACGGCAGGCTCTACACGCTGACCGACACCGTCGGGTTCGTCCGCCAGCTCCCCCACCAGCTCGTCGAGGCGTTCCGCTCCACGCTGGAAGAGGTTGCCGAGGCCGACCTGCTGCTGCACGTCGTCGACGGCTCCCACCCCGACCCCGAGGGGCAGCTCTCGGCAGTGCGTGCGGTCCTCGCCGATGTCGAGGCGACCGACGTCAGGGAGGTCATCCTCATCAACAAGGCCGACCTCGCCGACCCCGAGGTGCTGGACAGGCTGCGCAGGCACGAGAAGTACTCCCTCGTCGTGTCGGCACGCACCGGGGAGGGCCTGGACGAGCTGCGCGACCTCATCGCCGAGGAGCTGCCCCAGCCCGACGTCGCAGTCGACGTGCTCGTCCCCTACGACCGTGGGGACCTCGTGAGCCGCATCCACGAGACCGGTGAGGTGCTCGGGAGCGAGCACTTGGGGGAGGGCACCCGGATCACCGCGAAGGTGGCGAAACACCTGGCCGCCGACCTCTCGGCGTTCGCGGTCTGAGGCCCCCTCGCCGATCCGCCTGCGCGGACGACCCGCTGGCCGGTGGCGCGCGGGTAACCTCTCACGGGTGCAGAGGGTGCCACGGGAGATCTCGACGAACCGGCTGATCCTGCGACCACCGGTCCTGGCGGATGCCGTGCTGTGGCGGGGGCTGAGCGCCGCGCAGGGTGCCGTCCGCGTGGCTTGGGGCGCGCTGGAGGACTGTGTCGGACGGTGGGAAGGCACCGGGTTCGACTTCGGCATCGTTCAGGAGAACAGCACGCGCGCCGGGGTGGGCATCGGCGGGATTCGTCACGCGGACGGTGATGCGCTCACCCTCGCCTACAGCCTGCGCGAAGAGGTCCGGGGGAGGGGCCTGGGCACCGAGGCAGGACGGGCCTGGACTGCGCACGCGCTGGAGTGGCTACCCCCACTGCCGCTCATCGCGCCGCTGTCCTCCGAGGACCCGACGTCGGTGCGCATCGCCGTCGGCTCCGGCCTGGAGCCGATCTCCGCGGACACGTGGAGCGGTGCCTTGCCGCCGGTGGGCGGGGCAACCTGGTACGCCGCGCCGAGGGCTGACACCCCGACCTGGCTCGACCCCGCCACGCGCTCGTCGGTGCTCGACCTGTGGTGCGCCGTCAACGAGGCGGGCGGCGCTGTCGGGTTCCTCCCCGGGGCGCCACGGGACGAGGTCCTCGCGACCCTGACGATGCACGAGGACGCGATGGCGGCCGGGACCACGACGGCGGTGCTCCTGCGCGCCCCGGACGCGACGGTCGTCGCGATGGGCTTCTTGGTGGCCGGGCACAACCCACTGCTC
>JBDSVV010000114.1:0-15761 GCA_039927035.1 Ornithinibacter sp.
ACCGAGGACGAGCCCCCACCGGACCCGCCGGGGATGCGATCGAGGTCCCACGGGTTGCGGCTCGGGCCGAACGCACTGTGCTCGGTGGAGGAGCCCATCGCGAACTCGTCCATGTTGGTCTTGCCCAGGATCGGCAGGCCCGCCTCGCGCAGCCGGGTGACGAGCGTGGCGTCGTAGGGCGGCACCCAGCCCTCGAGGATGCGCGATCCGCACGTCGTGGGCAGCCCGCGCGTCGTCATGACGTCCTTGACGGCGATCGGCACCCCCGCGAGCCCGTGCAGCGACTCCCCCGCCGCGCGCTTGCGGTCGACCTCGTCGGCTTGGGCCAGGGCACCCTCGGTGTCGACGTGCAGGTAGGAGTGCACCGCGCCGTCGACGGCAGCGGTGCGCTCGAGGTGGGCCTGCGTCACCTCGCGAGAGGAGACGCTTCCCGCCCTGAGCAGATCGGCGAGGTCGGCTGCGGTGGCTCGGGTCAGGTCGGTGGTCACGTGGCGGCTTTCGGGTGCGGGGCGGATGGTGGGTGCTGGGGATGCCGGTCGGTCGGAATCGCGCCGGTGGGTCAGACCTGGTCCAGGATCCGGGGGACGGAGAAGCGCTGCTGCTGGCTCTGCGGCGCACCGGAGAGCGCATCCTGCGGGGACAGCGACGGGCGCACCACGTCGGCGCGTGTGACGTTGACGATCGGCATCGGGTGGCTCATCGGCTCGACGTCCGCGATCGGCGCCTGCTGCACGGTCGCCACCGCCTCGAGGATCACCCCGAGCTCGCCGACCATGCGGTCGAGCTCGGCGTCGGAGAGGTCGATGCGGGCGATGCCGGCGAGGTGCGCGACGTCGTCACGGGTCAGATCGGGCATACGAAGCAGTCTATGGGGACGCGCGGCGACGCCGACCCGTGGTGATGGTGTGCGGCATGGCAGAGAGCACTGGTGCGAGCACGCGCGGCGACATCCAGGCCCAGGTCCGTGAGGCGAGGGAGCGCGCGGAGTGTCCCGGTGTGCGTGTCGGCTTCGATGCCGTGGCGACCTGCAGCGACCCGTTCGGCAGCCTCTTCGCTGCTGGCCTCGAGTGGATCATCGCCGATCTGCGGCCGATCAAGGGGAGGTTCGACGACCACACCGGCGACTCCAGGCGGTCCTCGCGTTCGCGAGCACCTGGAGCAACGTGTCCACGAGCACCGGCCCGGCTCGCTACGACTTCGGGCGCGATGCGGACACGAAAACGTCGCAGCTGCGGGGGACTGGGCGTGCAGTCCTACCGAAAGCACGTCGAGTGGGAGATCCATGAGCTGGGCGATGCGGTGCGCCTGATCCACGCCGAGCCGACGTTTGCCCACCTGCTCCAGAACAACCCGGACCCGTGGCGCACTGTCGTCGACGACGCCGTGAAGGACGGCATCCGCAGGAACGCGGCGAATGCCGCAGAGGCGCTGCAGTAGGCGTCGCAGGGAGACGGGTAGGCCTGCCCAACACCGGTCGGCTCCGCGTCGCGGCGGTGCGAGGATGGGCCGGTGCTCACCGACACGACGACCTCACAGCTGGTCCTCGACGTCGTCGGGGTGTTCGTCTTCGCACTCTCCGGCGCGTTGCTCGGGGTTCGTCAGGGCCTGGACCTCTTCGGGGTGCTCGTCCTGGCCTGGGTGGCCGGCCTCGGGGGCGGCATCATCCGCGACCTGTTCCTTGGCATCACACCCCCCGTCGGGGTGAGTGACTGGCGCCTGCTCGCGGCGGCCGTCCTCGCCGGCTTGATCGTCTTCCTCCTCCACGGGACCTTGCAGGAGGTGGCGGCCCGCACCCCCGACGTGCGGTGGCGTCGCGTTCCGTATGCCGTGCGCCTTCTGGACGCCGCCGGCCTGGCCGTGTTCGCGGTCAGCGGGGCCTTGGTCTCCCTCTCAGCGGATGCCGGTGCCCTCGCCTCGATCCTCATCGGGGGGATCACTGCGATCGGCGGCGGACTGCTGCGTGACGTGCTGGCCGGAAGGGTGCCCGAGGTGTTGCGCCGCGAGCTGTATGCGATCCCAGCCCTGGTGGGCGCGGCGCTGGTCGTGCTCGCCGACCATCTGGGCATCACCTCTGCACCCACGGTGTGGGGCTCGGTCGCACTCGTCTTCGGGGCGAGGGTGTTGGCCGTGACCCTGAACCTCAACGCGCCCCGAGCGCTGCGCACCACCGACTGACGGCCGCGTCGGCGATACGACCGGGTGGGCGCGCCGTCCAGGCAAGGGGGTGCCCGACTCGCCGACGTGCGCCCCGCATCTCGCCGGCGTACATCGATTTCCTGTTTGGGTGCGTACCGGCCGCGGCATGTGCGGTAGCTCGCTGAAGTGCGCAGGTTGGTGCCTTCACGGATGCCGGGGCCACGAGATGCGGGCTACTTCCATCGCCTGTCCTACCCGTCACAGACACCTACGCCGTGACGTCGGCGGTTCCCTGGAGAGTGACGAGCCTCTCCCACAGCACGGGCACCTTGCGCATGAGGAGAGCGCAGTCGAGCTCCGCGGACCCCTTGGGGAACACTGTCGCGTCGTCGAAGAACGACGAGTGCGCGTGGATCACCGATGCTGGCTGCACACTCCACCCCGCGGTCGTCAATCCCATCCCCTCGAAGGTCCCCCTCCTGCCGGGCGAGTAGCCGACCGCCCCTGCTTCGACGAACGCCGAGGCGTGTCCCAGGTCGGCGAACAACCGACTGCCATCCAGGTCCTCGGACACGCGGACCGCGACATCGACAGAGGCGGAACGATCGTTCGAAGTGAACGCCACACGCACATCGTCGGCCGTCTCGCAGACCTCGAAGCGCGCGAGATGGTGCGCGCCGGGGTAGATCCGGCCGCCCAAGAGCACGTTGATCCTGGAGTTGCTGTCGCGCCGTGGGATGTACACCCCGGTCTTGACGCCGCTGTCGGTGTCCCACTCCACAGCAACCCGGTGAGCGGCGTTCTCACTTCGCAGGCCGAAGGCGGGCGCGTACCGCGGGCGCATTCGACCAAGCCGGATCAGACATATCCCTGCCACCGCAGCCTCGCCCACGATCAAGGGGCGGAACGGATCAGGCAGCACCCTGGCGACGACCGCTGGGTCAACCCGGTAGTTCACCAGCAGTCGACGCTCGATCTCACCCTTGATCTCAGAGAACATCACCTACACCACCCGGAGTCATGCCCCATTCTGACCTGTGCCGGCCCCCGCTGTGCGACCAATCCGCAACGCGTAGGACCGGATGTTGACGAAGGCCGAGAAGGCCAGTCAACGTGGTGAGGTGGGGAACCGATCATCCCCAGCCCCAAAGGTGGCCACGTTCGCTGCGAACCCCGTCTTCGGGAGTACGTCCAAGAACGACTCGCACCACGCAGTGTTCAACCGCCTTCGACACCACCGCCACTGCGAGCGGGCGGGCGACTGTCCCACATCCGGGTGGTGAGGCAACACGGGTGCAAGGGTCGTGGGGCTCGCGGCGTAGCGCCGAGAATGGCTGGTCTATGGCGCGAGGTCGCCGTAGATGTTCTGGTCCAGGCCCCCGTCCCTTGGGCAGATGTCGCCGGTGAAGCTGCCGTCGAGCAGGGGGGTGCGGCATTGCAGCACGTCGGCGCCGACCTCGTCGCTGGTGGTCTCTCGCTGGTCCACTCCGGCCTCGGTGTCTCGCCAGTCGGTCCACACCCCGAAGGTGACCCCTGCCTGGGAGTCGATCCACAGGTAGTCACCGGCGAATGGGACGGTGCGGCCGCCGAACTGCTCATAGTTGGGGTTGGTGGTCACGTCGGAGAGCCGGGTGGCTACGGTCCAGGGACCTCCGGTGGCTGGCTTGGTGGCTGCGTAGACGTCGAGTGCCGGCCCCACGTTGCCGTCGGCGTCGTTGCCGACGGGACGCTGCCGGAAGGTGGACGCGTCGTTCATCGCGTCGTTGCGGCTGTCCCACCACAGGGCGTGTACGACGCCACGGTCGACACTGAGGTCGGGGAAGAGCTGCTGGCTGGCGGCTGCCGCTGCGACGAGCATCGGCGTTGAGACGACACCAGTCGCACCGTCATACGTCACGTAGTAGATGGCCGACTGGCCACCCGCCCCAGGCTTGTCGGCCCATCCGAACGTGGTGCCGGTGGACACCTCGCTGCCCGGCACGATGGCCTCGTAGGCGACGTGCACCACCTCACCCGACGCGGCCTGGTCGGCTGTCGACCTGGGGCCGGTGTCGGCGCGGAAGAAGGTGTATCCGGACTGGCATGGCGGGGCGTCCCCGCAGTCACGGGCGGTGCTGCCATCGGTGCCGCGGTCGGTGACGCCCATCGCAGAGAACGACGTCAGCTGGCGCGGAGAGGAGAAGCTCTGGCCGCAGTCGACCGACTTGACCACGTCGACCGCGTCGGTCTGCTGGCCATGAGCCTCGAACTGGCGGAAAGTGACGTAGACGTGGCCGTTGCCGGTTACCGAGATGTCCGGGAACTGGACATCGTGGACTCCGGCGCTGACCTTCTTCGGGGTCGAGAACGTCGCCCCGTGATCGGTGGAACGGGACAGGTAGATCGCGACGCCGCCGTTGCCGGTGAACCGGGAGTAGGCGAAGTACACGTTCCCGCTACATGCGGACGTGGAGCGGTCAACCTCAATCGCCGTCTTGTCGTTGAACTTTCCGCCGGTGCCAGGTGCCGAGGAGCCCTTCGCCACAGTCACAGACCGCGCGAACTCCTTGCCGTCGTTGGCCTGGGCCCCGCTGGGACCACCCGGGTTGACATAGGTGGCCACCCACACGTCGCCGAAGCCCTTCGGCGAGCCGGCCGGGTCCTCAGAGCTCTCGGATCCCGCGAACAACCGGCCCTGCCGGTCCCAGGCCAATACCGGGTCACCCGCGCTTGCGGTGCGGATGTGCGCGCGAGCGGCATACGGGGTGTTGTCCCCGGGGTAGCCGGGCACGAGGGAGGACTGGAACGACGAGCCGCCGTTCTCAGACCTGTAGTAGCCCAACCAGATGGGCCCTGATGGGATCGGTGCGCCGTTCGGGTCCACGCCAGCGTTGTACACCCCGCAGTAGTCGTTCGAACTGCCCACCATCACCTGCGGGTTCCGTGGGTCGATCGCCACCGACGGCTCGTTCTGCCGGCCGCGAGACCTCGAGCACTCGGCCAACGTGCTGTCCTTTGGCACCGGCGCACCACGATGGTTGACGTTGTAGTTCGAGACATAACCGCCGTCGGCGACAGCGTCGTTCGTCAGGCGAACATCGCCGGCCGGAGTCGAGGCCGATGCGGGTAGCCCGCCCAAGCCCAGAAGACACACGGTGACCGCCGCCGCGGTCACCATCCCGGATCGGGACACACGTGCACGACGCATCAGGCACTCCCTTCGACACCACCCAGCCGACCCTCAACCGGGACGGACGGCGAACCGCCCCCTGAATGTAGGCCGATACGGTCCGAGCGACAAGGGCCGCGACCCCGCCGCTGACTCCGAGGTCGTCATCGACCACGGTTCAAAGGGCGGGAGAAGTCTGGGAGCGGACATGAGCTCACCGCCCGTGGCGACCACAACGACGGCCCGACCCACCGGCCGCGACCACGGCCAGGCACCCGGACCACGTCGCTGGTCCTTCTTCTGCCCCGCCCTTCCGCCCGTTGAGTTCTCCCAGTCGGCGAGCCAGGGCCCGCGGGCCGACTTGATGGCCCGCCTGCCTGCGCTGGAGTGGTCGCTACCGGCGATCAGAATCCCCTTCGGGCTACCGTGTCCCTGCAATGGATCGGCTCGTCGCGAACGCATTGGCGATTCAGCGGGCGCGGCCTTGGCGTAGCCCATCTGATTCCGCTGGGCGATTCGCGGCGAAGTGGGGCAGACCCGAACCATCTGCTCGTCCAACGCGCTGGCTGGTAGACATGCCAAGAGCGTCGTGGATGCGTGTCTTCTCATCGAGGAGCGCGAGGCCGCCAGGGTTCGTGCTGGTGGGCGAGCCAGACCAACTCGGGGTCGAGGGCGTGCACGATCCGCAGGCCCTCGGTGGCGGCCTCCTCGAGCTCGCCGAACCACACCGCGACGTCTCCACCGATGACGCTCGGGCGTCCACCGTTGTCGATGACGACCACCTGGGATCCGCGGGTGTGGCCCGGCGTGGGGAGAAGGCGCACCCCGGGGAGCAGCTCGAACTCGCCGTCGACCGGGACATAGGTCAGACCCGGGGCGTCGACCCACTCGCGGATGGTGTGGCCGTCCTGGTTCAGGGCGTCCTCGAGCTCGGTGCGTTGGACATGGATCGGCGTGCCGGGAAAGAGCCGGTTGCCGCCGCAGTGGTCGAAGTGCAGATGCGTGTTGACGACAATATCGATGCTCTCGAGGTCGAGGTCCTGGGTGTCGAGGGGGTACGGGCGAGGATCGAGGTCAGCGACGAGCGGATGCAGTTGCGTCAGACCGGTGTCGACAAGAACGCGAGCATCCGGGTGGTCGACGAGGTGTGCGTACACGGGCATCCGACCACCCTCGACGAACAGGTCAGCAACGAGGACGGGAGTGACCGTGATCTCAGCGACCGCGCTCATCGCGCCGCGGCCCTCGTCATCAACGGGTCCGGCATCGACACACCTCGACTGGCCCTATAGATCATGAGTCCTCCTCGAAGATCGTCGCACCGTGCGCCCAGGTGGCCTGCTGAAGCTACCGCCCCGACCTGACATCCGCTCTGGCCGACACCGGAGGACGTCCCGGTCGACAGGTGGCGGAGTGACGCAGGTGCCGGGCTACGGCTACAGCCCCCTCGCTGAACCTGCGTGGCCCTGTACATCTGGCTGGTGTTTGAGAATGATCGAGGAGTGCCCTCACGACAGCTTGCGGTTTGCCTGACGCCCATGGAGACGCGGCGTCCGGTCGTGCTGCACGTGGCCGATCGCGCGGAAGCTCTCGGTTACGACGCGTTCTTCGTGGCCGAGGGCTGGGGGCACGACGCTGGCGTGCTCTTGGCTGAGGTTGCGAGGCGAACGGAGCGGATCACCCTCGGCACTGGGGTTCTCAACGTATGGGGCCGCTCACCGGCCACCATCGCGATGCTGGCCGCCAGTCTTGCCGAGGCGTCGGCCGACCGGTTCGTGTTGGGACTCGGCGCTGGGAGCCCGCCACTTGCCGAGGGGCTGCACGATGTCGAGTTCGCCGAGCCGGTCCAGCGCCTCGCCGCCGTGACACGGCAGGTCCGCCGGCTGCTGAATGGCCAGCGCCTCGACCCCACCGCCCGTCGGGACAACCGCCCGCTGAAGCTGGCCATCACCCCGCAGCGGGAGATCCCGATCCACTTGGCCGCACTTGGCCCACAGTCCATCCGCCTGGCCGGTGAGGTCGCCGACGGCTGGGCACCCTTCCTCCTCCCCCTCAGCGGGCTCGACCCGAGCCTTCGGCTGCTCCGGGAGGGCGCCGTGCGCAGCGGCACCAACCGAGCGCCTCCGCTCATCGCCCCCTGCGTCCCTGCGGCCGTCTCGACCGACACGGCGAAGGCCCTGGCAATGGCCTCGTGGTGGGTGTCCTTCTACCTCACAAGCATGGGCCCGCTGTACCGCCAGACCCTGCTCCGACTCGGACACGCTCGCGCCGTCGAGCACGTCCTCGCGGCCAACCCCACCGGACGCACCTTCGACGTACCCGAGTCGGCACGCGACCTGTTGGACGAGCTGACCCTGTGGGGCGACGCGGGCCACGCAACATGCCCACCATCGTCCTCCCACCCGGACGCCCTGTCGAGGAACTCGACCACATGCTCGAAGCCATGTGCGAGTGACCGCACCCAAGCTTCCTCACGTCGACAGGCGGCGAAAGGATGCCCCTTCGGGAGGTTGGCCCGAGGAGCGGGTCGCGGCAGGAGGGGACGTCGCGTCAGGATCTGTCTGGCTGGTCAGGAGCCATCTCAGCCATCACGGGAGAAGGTCAAGGTCCTTTCTGCGGCCCGCCTGGCGTGGACGGCCAAGGCATCGCCGCCTCTCGTAGGCCAGCACCACCGTCTGAGCAGCCGAGCCTTCGTGTCGAGGCCCAGCCGCAACTCCCGGTCGGGCGGACCGTCCTCGTCAAGAGGTTCGATCCACAGCGGCCACCCTGTCCCAGTGACAAGCGGCGAACCCTCCGCCCCAGAATCGATCCGCGCGCGGAGCAGCACGTCCGGTAGCGGGCAGGCGGCGACGATGCTGGCCCATCTGCAGAGCACGTTGGTGCCGAGACGCTGGTCCACGCTCAGATCATGACGCTGTGGAAGGCCATCACGGCCGGGGTCTCCCTCGCTCTCGGAGGCGACCGGGAAGGGGGTGGGCGCAGCGTGATCATCTGCTGGCACGAAGCCGCCGAGGGCGACCACGCCCAACGGTGCGTCATCGCTCACTCCTTGGCGGATCTCCAGCCTGACCTTGCCGACGAGGTCCTCCGGGACGAGGGAGCTCTCGTGCCACACCAACACGTGGCGCACGATGACCTCGCCGCCATCGGCATCGACACGGCATCTGGGCTGGCGCCCAGCCTGCACCTGAACCTGGGTGACGGGTACCTGCGCCAAGGGCGCCTCGACGATGCCAAGCAGCAACTCGACGCCGGCCTTGGCGCGCGGGGCGCCATATCGGATGACGGTGACGGCGCGCTCATCCGCGACGGCTTGGCAGGGCGGGCCCAGCGGATCTTCGTCGATGAGGCACAGGCCTCGCAATAACGTGCACTGGGCCGTACGAGCTTCTGCGCGAGCGGAGGGATCGTGGTGGCCGGGCCGCACCACCGAGCACGAGCGGCGCCGAGTCAGTCGGCCGAGCCGGTCTCCAGTAGGCGGCGGAATCCGGCCTCGTCGAGGATCGTCAGGCCGAGCTCGCGAGCCTTCTCCTCCTTGGTGCCCGCGTTTGCGCCGACGACGACGTAGTCGGTCTTCTTCGACACCGACCCCGAGGCCTTCGCGCCGCGACTGAGGATGGCCTCCTTGGCCTCGTCACGCGAGAACCCCTCCAACGAGCCGGTGACCACGACGGTGAGGCCCTCCAGCGTCGTGTCGACCGACTCGTCGCGCGGGTCCTCCATCCGGACCCCGTCGGCGGCCCACCGCTCGACGATCTCGACGCGCCACCCGTTGCCCTCGCCGTCGAACCACTCGCGCAACGACTCTGCGATCACCGGGCCCACGCCCTCGACCGCAGCGAGCTCCTCGGTGCTCGCGTCGCGAACTCGCTGCATGGAGGCAAAGTGCTGGGCCAAGGCGCGGGCGGCGGTCGGACCGACGTGACGGATCGAGAGCGCGACCAGCACCCGCCACAGCGGCTGCTCTTTGGCCACCGCGATCTGCTCGAGCATCCGCACGGTGTTGGCGCGGGGGGCGCTGGGCTTCTTGTCGGTCGCCTTGGTGAAGAAGTAGAGCTCCCGGGCCCACGGCCCCACCTCACCCTTGACCTTGCGCTGCCGCCACACCATGACCACCGCGAGCGGCTCCTGGCCGAGGCGGAACAGCCCCGCCTCGTTCTGCAGCACCGGCTCCTGTTCGGGCTCGGTGGATCCCTGCGGTCGGTTGTGCTCAGGGTCGGTCAGGGCGATGGCCGCCTCCCAGCCAAGGGCCTCGATGTCGAACGCACCTCGGGAGGCGAGGGAGAAGAGCCGCTCGCGCAACTGGCTCGGGCATGAGCGCGAGTTGGGGCAACGGATGTCCTTGTCGCCCTCCTTCTCATAGGCCAGCGCCGTGCCGCACGAGGGGCAGTGCGTCGGCATCTCGAAGACTCGCTCGCTTCCGTCGCGGAGGTCCACGACGGGCCCGAGGACCTCGGGGATCACGTCGCCCGCCTTGCGCAGCACGACGGTGTCGCCGATGAGCACCCCCTTGCGGGTCACCTCGTGGGCGTTGTGCAGGGTGGCCATCGACACCGTCGACCCCGCCACGGTCACCGGCTCCATCACCGCGAAGGGGGTGACCCTTCCGGTGCGGCCCACGTTGACCTGGATGTCAAGGAGCCGGGTGTTGACCTCCTCCGGTGGGTACTTGAAGGCGATCGCCCACCGGGGCGCGCGCGAGGTCGACCCGAGACGACGCTGCACGCTGATCTCGTCGACCTTGACGACCACGCCGTCGATCTCGTGCTCGACGCTGTGTCGGCGCTCGCCGAACTCCTGCACCAACTCCTGCACCTGCGCCACGGTGTCGAGCACCCGGAAGTGGCGGCTGACCGGCATCCCCCACTCCCGCAGGAGTTCGTAGGCCTTGCTCTGGCGCGCGATGTCGAAACCGTGACGCGCCCCGATGCCGTGGACGAGCATCTGCAACGGCCGGGTTGCCGTGACTCGAGGATCCTTCTGTCGCAACGACCCCGCGGCGGCGTTGCGTGGGTTGGCGAACGGTGCCCTCCCCGCCTCGACGAGCGAGGCGTTGAGGTCGGCGAAGGCCTCGATGGGAAAGAACACCTCGCCGCGGATCTCGACGAGGTCGGGCACCCCGGCTCCGGTCAGCTCGGAGGGGACGCCCTCGATGGTCCGCACGTTGAGCGTGACGTCCTCGCCGGTGCGACCGTCACCGCGGGTCAGCGCGCGGGTGAGGCGCCCATCCTCGTAGAGGAGGTTGATCGCGAGCCCGTCGATCTTGAGCTCGCAGAGGTAGTGCACGTCGGCCCCCCCGACGTCCCGCTCCACCCGAGCGACCCAGGCCGCAAGCTCCTCGGCACTGAAGGCGTTGTCGAGGCTGAGCATCCGCTCGAGATGGTCCACGGCGGTGAAGTCGGTGGAGAAGGCCGCACCGCCGACCTGCTGGGTGGGGCTGTCGGGGGTGCGCAGCGAGGGGTGGGCATCCTCCAGCGCGTTCAGCGCGCGCATGAGCGCGTCGTAGGCGCCGTCGCTCACGGTGGGGGCGTCGCGCACGTGGTAGGCGAACTGGTGCGCGCGCGCCTCCTCGGCGAGGGTCTCCCACTCCTGCCGGACGTCGCCGGGCACGATGACTGGCGATACCTGCGCGGCCGGGTCGATCGGGATGTCTCTCACGGGAACATCCTGCCGCAGCCCGGTGTCACGCCTCGATCTCGACGACGACCTCGTTGCGCCGGAGGAACCAAGGAGCGTAGGGAGGGTCGAACCGCGCGAAGCGCGGCGAGCCCACCGGCGAGAGCCCCGCCGATGCGAGCGCGGACTCCAGATCGCGAAGGCGCCGGGCAAAGGCATCCTTCGACCCGCGCCCGGAGAAGCGAAGGGCTGCAGCCACCTGCGTCGGCACCACCCTGATGCGCACGTCCGGGTTGGTCGGCACCGGAACGGTCGCGGCCGTCATCCCCAGGGCAGGACGAAGGCGATGACGTAGTCGTCGGAATCACCCTCGGACTGCAGCACGGGCGCGGTCATGACGACGCGCACGGAGCCGGCCTGCTGCACTACGGGTGCCGTCATCGCCAGAGTGCTCTGGGACCGGTTCTGCCCGTTGATGTGGCCGGCAAGCGCCCGGAACGCACGGCTGCCGGCCTCCTCGAAGGGCGCCGTGACGGAGATCTCCGCCACCAGGTGCTCCGGATACCCGCGCAGCTCGAACTCGTCGTGCACCTCCATGACGCCATACGGCTGTTGCTCGGTCACGACGTCGACGGTACGCCGGGCCCTGCGCGCGAGCTCGGGGGTGGTCACGAGGTCCCAAGCTGACCACGGATCGTGCGAGCCACTGGCGCACGCGCGGCAATCCGGGTGAGGATGGGGTTCCGCCACCGATGCTGGACACCACAGGAGCGCCGATGACCAACCTTGCGACCAACCTGACCACCACCGCGACCGAGCACCCCGAGCAGGACGCCTTGCGGGTCAATGGGCGGGGAGTCACCTATGCCCAGCTCCACGCCATGGCTGCCAAGGTCGCAGGAACGCTGCGCGCCAACGGGATCGAGCCTGGCGACAGGGTCGCAATCATCCTGCCCAACGTCCCCAGCTTCCCTGTCGTCTACTGGGGCATCCTCCTCGCCGGCGGTGTTGTCGTGCCGATGAATCCGCTGCTCAAGAGCGGCGAGATCGACTTCTTCTTCACCAACTCCGGCGCCAAGATCGCGTTCGTCTGGCCCGACTTCGCGGCCGAGGCCGTCAAGGGTGCCGCCAACAGCGGCACCCGCGTCGTGCAGACCGGTGCCATGGGGCCGGAGGACTTCGAGGGAGGCGAGCCGATCAGCGAGCCGCACGAGCGTGCCGATGACGACACCGCGGTCATCCTCTACACGTCGGGCACCACCGGCCGCCCCAAGGGCGCGGAGCTCACCCACTCCAACATCCATCTCAATGCGCTGCGATCCGCGAGCGTGATCCAGCACATCACCCCGGACGACGTCATCATGGGATGCCTGCCGCTCTTCCACGTGTTCGGGCTCGTCGTGGGCCTCAACGCTGCAACGATCGCCGGTGCGCCCCTTGCCCTGATCCCGCGCTTCGACCCCGCCGCGGCCATCGAGGTGATCGAGAAGGAGCGGGTCACGATCATGCAGGGCGTGCCGACCATGTATGCCGCGATCCTCAACCACCCGCAGTCCGACGGCATGGACGCGTCGTCGCTGCGGGTCTGCGCGTCCGGCGGCTCCGCCATGCCGCTCGAGGTGATGAAATCCTTCGAGGACAAGTTCGGTTGCATGATCCTCGAGGGGTACGGCCTGTCCGAGACCTCCCCGGTGGCCTCGTTCAACATGCCCGACCGCGAGCGCAAGCCCGGCACCATCGGCCTGCCGATCCCCGGCTGCGAGATGCGGTGCGTGGACCTCGACGGCAACGAGGTGCCCATGGGTGAGGTGGGCGAGATCGCCATTCGCGGCGACAACGTCATGAAGGGGTACTGGCGCAACCCCGAGGCCACCGCCGAGGCGATCCCCGATGGCTGGTTCCGCAGCGGCGACCTCGCGACGATGGACGACGAGGGATACTTCACGATCGTCGACCGCAAGAAGGACATGATTTTGCGCGGCGGGATGAACGTCTACCCCCGAGAGGTGGAGGAAGTGGTCTACACCCACCCGGACGTGCTCGAGGTGGCCGTGGTGGGCATTCCCGACGACCTGCTCGGTGAGCAGGTGGGCGCCGCCGTCGCGCTGCGGGAAGGGTCAACGGCGACACCGGAGGACATCATCGCATTCACCAAGGAGCGCATCGCGGCCTACAAGTACCCCCGGAAGGTCTGGGTGGTCGAGGCGCTGCCCAAGGGTCCGACGGGCAAGATCTTGCGCCGCGAGGTGCACGCCCCGGCAGAGTGAACAAGCGTCCTCGCTCGGCGGCGGACCCCCAGCACGACCACGAGATGGCCGAGCGCTGGCGGGCCGTCGGCCTGGGCCTGAACTCCGTGTGGGTCGTCGTCCTCCTCCTCGTCGTCGCCTTCTGGGCCAACGTCACGTGGGCCGACCGACCGGCATACTCCGGGCCCGGCTACCTCCCGGCGTTGCTGGCCCCGGCCGCCCTCCTCGCCGCCGTGATGGCCGGCTGGGCCGTCGTCTCGGCCGTCCGGATCCTGCGCCGGAGCGCGGACGGGTGGGACGCACCGATCGTGCTCGGGGTGATCGGTATCGCAGTGGCCGGCTTCTCCCTCATCCCGTCCGACACGATCGTGAAACCCCTGGTCTGGGTCGGGGTGCTGGGCCTCGCCTCCCTCGCCACGGGTGTCCTCGGCGAGCGGTCGTGGCGGCGGGCGGGCCGGTCTGCGCCGACGGTCAGCGAGGTGTGATCGACTGCTCCCGCTGACGCACCGCGACCGCCTCCGGTGAGCGTGGCTTCCGGTTGATGACGTATGCCGCCGACAGCACGATCGCGAAGCCGGCCAGCTGGGAGGTACCGATCCTCTCGCCGAGTACCAGCACTCCCAGGAGCACCGACACCGCGGGGATCAGGTAGGTGATGGTGGAGCCGATGACCGGTCCGGCACTACGTACGACGTCGAACTGGAGCATGTAGGCAAGACCGGTTCCGACCAGCCCCAGCACGAGCACGCAGAGCAGGGGCAACCAGTGCCAGGTCCCGGCAACCGGGATGGCGTAGGCCCAGACCGAGGCCAGTCCTTCGGGCTGCATCAGCGCCCAAACCAGGACGACCGGCACCATCAGGGCCATCCCGGTCAACAGGGTCGCCGTCGGCTGCGACAACCCGCCGAGGTCGACGCCGCTGAGGAAGCGGCGGTTGTAGGTCCAACCGAAGCCATAGCTCGCCCCACCTGCCAGCGCCATCGAGAACCCGAAGAGGTCGGGGCGGTCGGTCGCGGTCCACGGCTGCATGATCGTCACGACCCCGACGAACCCCACGCCGACGGCGACGAGTCGCCGCCCGGTCGCTCGCTCCCCGGGGAGGATGGCGAGGGTGGCGAGCACCGTGGCGATCGGGGTCGCAGCGTTGCCGATCCCTGCGAGCGCGGACGTGATCCGGGTCTCGGAGAGGGCAAAGAGCGTGAACGGCAAGGTGGCGAGGAAGAACCCACATACGACGAGGTGCCCCCACACCCGTGCCCCCGTCGGGAGCCTGCCGCCCCCCACGAGCAACAGGGTCGCGAGCACGACGACACCGGAGACGATCCGCAGCGCAGAGATCTGCACCGCGGACATCGACTCCAGCCCGACCTTCATGAGGAGGAAGCTGGAGCCCCAGATGAGCACCAGCACGAGGTACTTCGCCTGCCAGGGGACCCTTGGCTGACCACTCACCTCAGGACCTCTTCGCTCAGGCGGCGGGCCGTGTCACCAGCCGCACGGATGACGTCACGGGCCCCCGTCGACGTGAGCCCGGACAAGCCACAGGCCGGCGTGACGACGAGGCCGCGGAGGTGTTCGGCCCCCAGACCGGCACGCTCGAAGCCCTCGAGGACCAGGGTCCGCGCGGAGACCGCGGCGCCGGACCCGTCGGTGGGCAGGCACCCGGCATACAACCCCGTGCCACTCTCGATCGAGGCTGCCACCGACTCCCAGCGAGCCGGGGTCGCATCGGTGAGGTCGAGGGCCAGCGCCCCGGCGCCGGTGGCGCGCAGCAGCGTGAGGGGAGCGGAGGGGTGGCAGCAGTGCACCACGGTCGGGCCGTCGTGCCTGGCGAGCACCTGCTCGAGCCCTCGCATCACGACGAGCGGGTCGACCGCGCGCACCCGGCCGTAGCCGGAGGAGGTCGGCAGTGACCCCTCGAGCACGGCGGGCAGCGAGGGCTCGTCGACCTGGAGGACGACATCGGCGCCGGGGACCAGCCGGCGCACGTCTGCGACCCAGGCCGCAATGCCGTCAGCCAGCGAGGCAAGGAGGTCGGCCACCGCACCGGGATCGAGCAGGGCCCGCTCGCCGCGGTTCAGCTGCAGCGATGCGCAGAGCGTCCATGGCCCGGCGACCTGCACCTTCAGCGGCCCCGCGAATCCGTCGTAGGCCTCGGCCAGCTCGTCGAGGTCCTCGCGGTGCATGGATGCCGTGCGGCCGGCGTCACGACCCGGCCGGTCGACCAGGCGCCACCCGCTGGGTTGGAGGTCCACGTGCAGGTCGAGCAGGAGCCCCGCGGCGCGGCCGATGATGTCGGCGCCGGGGCCACGAGCCGGGGTCTCGGGCAGGAATGGCACGCCGAAGCCGTCGGCCTCGACGAGCAGGTCCCGCACGGTGCGCACCGCCTCTCGCACGGAGTTGCCCGGCCAGGAGCCGATGCCACTGGCACGCACGGGCGCTGCCATCAGGCGCGTTCCGCGGCGAATGCGGTGACCGACGCGGGAACGGGAAGCCCGAGGTCTCGGGTCCACTCCGCCGGCTCGACCTCGCCGGCCACCGTCCGCAGCGGGACGACCCCGCACCACGCGCCAGTGTGCTCCTCCGGTGGCGAGGGGGGGCCCGACCGCACCTTG
>JBDSVV010000115.1:0-4096 GCA_039927035.1 Ornithinibacter sp.
ACCTCTTCTGGACGCGCGTCTCGGACCCCAGCGGCACGACGCTCATGGACTTCGAGTTCAACCAGTCGAGCCAGACGTGCTCCACCGGCGTCAACAAGACACGCACCGCGGACGACCTGCTCATCGAGTACTCCCTTGTCCAGGGCGGCGCTCGGGCCGTCATCACGCTCCGCAAGTGGACCGGCTCCGCGTGGGGAACCGCGGCCACCTTCACCGCGAACGAGGCCACCGGAACGACGAACACGAGCCTGATCAAGGCCGCGGACACCGGCGGCGTGTCGGCCGTCGACCTCAACGCTCGAACCTTCGGTGAGGCCTCGATCGACCTCGACGCGGTGTTCGACAGCTCGAAGTGCACGTCGTTCGGCTCCGCCATGCTCAAGAGCCGGTCGTCGGACTCCTTCACGTCGCAGCTGAAGGACTTCATCGCCCCGCTGCCGATCACCCTCTCCAACTGCGCGCAGGTCATCATCCGCAAGCAGACCAGCCGAGAGGGTGCGACGGAGCTCTTCAACTTCACCAAGTCGTTCGCGACCGACCCCGCCTCGGCCGACACCTTCCAGCTGGCCGACAACGGCGTCTACACCAAGACGAACGTCCTCCTCGGCTCGAACTACACCGTCGCGGAGACTCTGACCACACTGCCGGCAGGTTGGGAGTTCGACTCCATCGACTGTTCCGCGAGTTCCGGGGTGGCACCGAGTATCAACGCCGCCACCGCCACCGCCACCTTCAGCCTCGACGCGACGAGCGACAAGGTGGACTGCACCTTCTATAACAAGGAGCAGGTCGGAGCCATCAAGGTCACCAAGGTGGTCGCGGGCACGACGACGGCCCTGGCGGGAGCCTCATTCGCCATCGACGCCGACGGCGACCCGGCCACGACGGGTGACCAGACGAACATCCCGGCCGTGGTCGGCAGCCCCGGTGTCTTCTGCCTGGGCAACCTCGCGTTCGGAAGCTACACGGTCGTCGAGACCCAGGTGCCGACCGGCTACACGGGTGCTGCTCCACAGACCGTCAACGTCACCGGCGCGGGCACGTGCGCCAGTGGTGCTGCAACGGCAACCTTCGAGAACAAGAAGAACCCGACGCTTGGGACTGTGCCGCGGCTGCTTCCCAACGACCAGGCGACGCTTTCCGACGGCTTCGGGACGCTCACGGGAACACTGGCCTTCCGGCTCTTCGCGAACGCGACGTGCACAGGAACCGCTTTGTACAGCCAGGACGTGCCGGTCAACGGCAATGGCCCGTACACCACGACAAACACGAGCACCTTCATCACGGCCGATGGGACGTACTCCTGGCTCGTCACCTACACCTCGACCAGTGGGTCGAACAATGGTGCGGTCAGTTCCTGCACCGCCGAACAGCAGAAGGTCGACTTCACCCCTCTGGCGGCCCCGTGAGGACGTCGCGCACACGGCCCCACACGTCTTGCGCGTTGGGCGGTCCGTGACGAGTTAGCCCTCCCCCGCCGTCGCCAAACACCCCCTCCGGCGACGACGGGGGAGCACGCAAGGGGGCCGGCACCGACAGGGGGTGCCGGCCCCTTCGTGGTGTTCTCGCGGGTCAGCCCAATACGTCGAGGTCCTCGTTGCAGCGCCGCTCGAAGTCGGCGAGCTCTGCCAGAGCGGCGTCGAGATCACGACGTCGCTGCTCGAGGTCGGTGCGGCGCTCGTCGATCTGACCGAGGACGTAGGCGAGCTGGCTGCGCCGGCCGCGCGGTGCGTCGTAGAGGTCGATAATGGTGCGGATCTCCTCGAGCGGGAAGCCGAGCCGGCGCCCCCGCAGGATGAGCGCGAGGCGCGTCCGGTCGCGCCGATGGTAGACGCGGGTGGTGCCCTTGCGCCCGGGGGCGATCAGCCCGAGCTCCTCGTAGTGGCGCACCGTGCGGTGGGTCACCCCGAACTCCTCCGCCACCTCCGCGATCGACCAGGTGCGGTCAGTCGCGCGCGCCGACGAGGTCACGGGGATTGGCATACCCGCGAGTATTGCTTTACGTTGACGTCAACGTCAAGATGACACCGTAAGCCGTGGCCCCCACCCCGGGCCCGCGACCAACCTCCACACCAAGGAGCGCCGATGTACGAGCTGAGCAAGGACCACGATGACTTCCGGGCAGTCGTGCGCGACTTCGCGACCGAGGCGGTCGAACCGCACGTCGCGCAGTGGGACCGCGAGCACCACTTCCCGGCGGACCTCGTGCCCACGATGGGCGAGCTGGGCCTGTTCGGGCTCGTCGTGCCGGAAGAGTTCGGTGGGTCCCTCGAGGCTGCTGACGGCGGGGCGTTCACCAGTTTGTGCATCGCCATCGAGGAGCTCGGCCGGGTCGACCAGTCGATCGGCATCACCCTCTCCGCGGGTGTCGGCCTGGGCATCAACCCGATCCTCACCTACGGCAGCCAGGAGCAGAAGGAGCGCTTCCTCCCAGACCTCGTCGCCGGGCGCACGCTCGCGGGCTTCGGGCTCACCGAGCCGGATGCCGGGTCCGATGCCGGTGCCACGCGCACCAAGGCGGTCCTCGACGACGGCCAGTGGGTGGTCGACGGGGCGAAGGCCTTCATCACCAACTCCGGCACCGACATCACCTCGGTCGTCACCGTCACCGCGCGCACGGGCACCACTGACACGGGCCGCGCTGAGATCTCCGCGATCATGATCCCCTCCGGCACAGTGGGATTCACCGTCGAGGCGCCCTACGACAAGCTTGGCTGGAACATCTCCGACACGCACGGGCTGTCCTTCGCCGGGTGCCGCGTCCCCGAGGACCACCTCCTCGGCGAGCGCGGGCGCGGGTTCCACCAGTTCCTCAAGACCCTCGACGACGGGCGCATCGCCATCAGTGCCCTAGCGCTCGGGCTGATCACCCGGATGCGGGAGGAGGCCACCGCATACGCGAAGAGCCGCACGGCATTCGGAAAGCCCATCGGGGTCAACCAGGGTGTCGCCTTCCCCATCGCCGACCTCGCCGTCATGGAGGACACCTCGCGGCTGCTGACCTACCGCGCAGCGTGGCTGAAGGACGAGCAGGAGGCGGGCCGACGCTCGGTCGCCGAGGTCAAGCAGGCCGCAGCGGTCGCCAAGCTCTACACCTCCGAGGCCGCGGTGTCGGCGACGCGCATCGCCACCCAGGTCTTCGGCGGCAACGGTTTCATGGAGGAGTACCCGGTCGCACGCTTCTACCGCGACGCCAAGATCCTCGAGATCGGTGAGGGCACCTCCGAAGTGCAGCGCATCGTCATCGCCAAGGGTCTCGGGCTCCCCGCATGACCGAGGGGGACCCGCGGGTAGCGGACGTCCGGGCGCGACTGGAGGCCGCACACACGGCATCCGAGCGTCCGACCGAGAAGGCCGCGGCCAAGCTGGAGGCGCAGAACAAGCTCTACGTGCGCGACCGGCTCGCGTTGCTGCTCGATGACGGCAGCTTCGTCGAGGACGGGCGCTACGCCAACTCCCGGGCTGCGGGGCTGCCTGCGGACGGGGTCGTGACCGGGCGCGGGACGGTGGACGACCGGCCGGTCGTCGTCATCGCCAACGACCCCACCGTCAAGGCCGGGTCGTGGGGGGAGCGCACGGTCGAGAAGATGGTGCGGGCGACCGAGACCGCGCTGCGCGAGGAGCTGCCCGTCTTCTGGCTCGTCGACAGCGCGGGCGCGCGGATCACCGACCAGGTCGAGATGTTCCCCGGCCGCCGGGGAGCGGGACACATCTTCCACAACCAGGTGGCGCTCTCGGGCAAGGTGCCACAGATCTGCTGCCTCTTCGGGCCGTCGGCAGCGGGCGGCGCCTACATCCCGAGCTTCTGCGACATCGTGATCATGGTCGAGGGGAACGCCTCGATGTATCTGGGGTCGCCGCGGATGGCCGAGATGGTGGTGGGGGAGAAAGTCTCCCTCGAGGAGATGGGCGGCGCGCGAATGCACTGCACCGTCTCCGGCGTGGGCGACCTGCTCGCTCAGGACGACACCGAGGCGATCGAGCTGGCCCGGCTCTACTTCTCCTACCTCCCGCTGAACTGGCGCTCCCCGCTGCCGACCTACCACGCCGATGAGCCGGCTGCCCCGCTCACCCGTGAGTCGGTGCCCGAGCGCGA
>JBDSVV010000116.1:0-5181 GCA_039927035.1 Ornithinibacter sp.
GTCCCTCGGTGTCGACGGCATCTCGGTGCCGTTGGTGCTCCTCACCGCGCTCGTCGGGGTGCTCGTCACCGCCCACACGTGGGCGGAGATGCCCTCTGGTGGCGCCCCGGCGACGTTCCTCGGCTGCCTGCTCCTCGTCGAGACCGGCGCGCTGGCCACCTTCACGGCACGCGACGCCATCCTCTTCTTCATCGCGTTCGAGATCGTGCTCGTGCCGATCTGGGTGCTCATCAGCCGCTTCGGTGATGCCCACGACCTTCGGGCGCGCAGGGATGCCGCCCAGCGGTTCGTGCTGTTCACCGCCGCTGGTTCGACGCTCATGCTCGTGGGCATCCTCGTGCTCGTCGCCTCGGCTGGCACCTCCGACCTGCAGGCGCTGGCAGCCGGCGGAGCGGCATCCGTCACTCCTGACCGGCAGGTACTCGTGGCGGGGCTCCTCGTCTCCGGCCTCGCAGTCAAGGTTCCTGTCTTCCCGCTGCACACGTGGCTGCCCCCGGCCCACACGATCGCCCCGACGGGTGGCTCGGTGCTGCTTGCCGCGGTGCTGCTGAAGATGGGCACCTACGGCTTGGTGCGGCTGCCCGTCATGACCACACCCGACGGCTTCGCTGTGGTCAGCCCGGTGCTGGCGGTCCTTGGTGTGGTTGGCATCGTGTGGGGCGCACTGGTCTGCCTCGTCGAGCGGGACCTCAAGCGGCTCATCGCCTACTCCTCGGTCGCGCACATGGGGTTCGTGGCCCTCGCGCTCTCGACCGGGTCCCGGACCGGGCTGCAGGCCGCCCTCTTCGCCAACATCGCGCACGGCGTCGTCGCGGCGCTACTCTTCGTCATCGTCGGGGGCCTGAAGGTGCGCTGGGGCAACGTGGACCTCTCCATCGCGCGTCCCGCCCTGCGAGAGACCTCACCACGGTTGGGGTTCCTCATGATCCTCGGGCTCGCGGCGAGTCTGGGGCTGCCCGGCCTCGTCGGCTTCTGGGGCGAGTTCTTCAGTGTGTATGCGGCGTGGTCGCCGGCGCAGGACCGGTCCCGGGCGCTGTTCGTCACCTTGGCGGTCGTCGCCGCGGTGGGTGCCGCCCTCTCCGCGGGCTATGCCCTCCGGGTCGCCCGCGTCATCTGGGTGGGGGACCGTCCCGAGCCCGGGGGCGCCGTCGTGAGCCCGGACACTGTGGGGGTGGAGCGCTGGGTGCTAGGCACCCTGGCGTTGGTCGTGGTCGGGCTCGGTGTGGCCCCCGGGCCGCTGCTGTCCGTGACGGCCGACGCGGTGGCGCGGATCGCGGGTGGCCGGTGAGCGCGGTGGTGACCTTCGACGCGCTGGTCCTCGCACCAGCCCTCCTCCCGGCGCTGGGTGCCGTGGTGGTGCTCGTCGGTGACGCGGTCGCACCGTCGCGACGGGCACCGTGGGCGCCGCTGCTCGGCGTCGTGCTCCTCGTCGTCGGTGCCGCTCTGGCACTGCGGGGCTCGCTGTTCGGCGGCACAACGACCGTGATGAGCTTGTGCCTGCCCGACCCGGAACGCCTGTGCCTCTGGAACGCCGCGCCGATCACCGGTGTGCTCCAGGCCGGGGTGCTCCTGTGCGCGGCCGGCGCCCTTGCACTGCTGGGTCAGCAGGACCGAGCCGTGAGCACCACGCTCGTGCTCGCGGCCGCCACCGGGGGCGCCGGGGTCGCCGCGTCCCGGGACGTGGGCACCTGGCTCGTGACCCTCGAGCTGGCCACCGTGCCCCTCGTCGCGCTGGTCGCGCTGCGCGGCACCCGCACCGCCAGCCACGGCGCGCTCACCCTGCTCGTCACCTCCGTGGTGTCCTTCGCGCTGCTCGTGCTCGGCGTGGCCCTGTGGCTCACCGCCACGGGCGAAGCGGTCTTCGCGGGGGACTCCATCGCCGCGGCGTGGGCCGACCCGTCGCGCCGCGCGGTGCTCGTCCTCGCCGTGACGGTGCTCGTGGCCGGTCTGGGGTTCAAGCTCTCCCTCGTGCCGTTCCACGCGTGGACCCCTCAAGCGTTCTCGACCGCCGACCTGGGCACCGCAGCGTTCCTCGCCGCGGCCTCGAAGGTCGCCGCCGTTGCCGCGCTCATCGTGGTGGTCGTGCCCTTCGTCGGGAGTGAGGCCCCTCAGATCGCGCTCGTCCTCGGTGTGCTCGCGGCCGCGTCGATGCTGCTCGGCAACGTCATGGCGATGCGCCAGGACGACCCCACCAGGCTCCTCGCGTGGTCCACCGTGGCACAGGCCGGGTGGGTGGTGATGCCGTTGGCGGCGCTCACCGCCGACGGGATCCGCGCAACGGTCGCCTACGTGCTGACGTATGCCGTCGCCACCGTCGTCGCGTTCGCGGCCGTCGCGCGAGTGGGCCCGGCATCCTTGGAGGGGCACCGTGGGCTGATTCGCCGAGACCCCCTGGCGGGGCTGTCCCTAGGCGTGGCGCTCCTTGTCCTCGCGGGGCTGCCACCGGGCGTCATCGGGTTGGTCGTCAAGGTCATCGCCCTTCGTCCAGTGGTCGAGGGAGGCCTGTGGCCGCTCGTGGCGGTCGCCGTCGTCGCCGTGGTCCTTGGGCTCACCGTCTACCTGCGCTGGTTCGCGGTGCTCCTCGGGCAACCCGCCGCTGCGGCCGAACCTGACGTGACACCGCCCCGCGTGCGGGGTGTCACCGTCGTGCTCGTGGTCGGCACCGTCATCCTTCTCGCCCTCAGCGTGCTGCCCCACCTGCTCCTGGGCCTGCTTCGCTGAGGTGGTGCACGGCATACGATTGCCGTGGAACGCAATCCCGTCACCCGAGCGTTGGAGGAGACATGCACCGGCACTTCAACGGCCTCAAAACGGCAGCTCTCTTCAGCGGGATCTGGGCGCTGTTCCTCCTCATGGGATGGTTCGCCGCCAGCTATTTCGGCAACAGCTCCTTCCTCCTCCTGTTCGCCCTCCTCGGGGTCGGGACCACGGCCTACGGCTACTGGAACTCCGACAAGCTCGCCATCAAGGCGATGCACGCCTACCCGGTCAGCGAGGCTGAGGCGCCCGTGATGTATCGGATCGTCAGCGAGCTCTCGAACCGCGCCGGCAAGCCGATGCCGAGGCTCTACGTGTCACCGACGCCCGCCCCCAATGCCTTCGCCACGGGCCGCAACCCGGAGAACTCCGCCGTGTGCTGCACCGAGGGCATCCTGGGTCTGCTCGACGAGCGCGAGCTGCGTGGGGTGCTGGGCCACGAGCTGATGCACGTCTATAACCGCGACATCCTCATCTCCTCGGTCGCCGCTGGTGTCGCGGGCGTGATCGGCACGGTCGGGCAGTTCCTGTCCTTCGGTATGTTCTTCGGTGGCGGCGACAACGAGGACCGCAACCCCATCGCCGGTCTCGCCCTGGCGATCCTCGCGCCCCTCGCCGCGATGGTCGTACAGCTCGCGATCTCGCGCACCCGCGAATACGACGCAGATGAGGACGGCGCCACACTCACCGGCGACCCGCTGGCGCTCGCGTCAGCACTGCGCAAGCTCGAGCTCGGCACCGCTCGCGCCCCGTTGGCGCCCACCAACGACGTCGTCAACGCGAGTCACATGATGATCGCCAACCCGTTCCGGGCCCAGGACGTCTCCCGACTGATGGCGACCCACCCGCCGATGGGCGAGCGCATTGCCCGCCTCGAGCAGATGGCCTACGGTCACCGCATCAATCCCTCGTGATCTCCGGTGAGGCGCAACTCGGGCGACCGACGTGGCGCATGCGATTCTGGCCGACTCATAGGACGAATGAGATTCTGCTGTAAGCGAACTCATTCGGTGTGACCATTGCTCCTCGAACGAGTGTCCTATAGAATTCTTGGCATGGACCAGCAGCCGATCAGCCTCGGGGAGCGTCGCTCCAGGCTGGAGGGCGCCGCGGAGGCTCTTGAGGGCTTGGATGCCGTGCTGCACCGGGCGTCGGGCAGTGAGCTGGTCGAGTTGATGACCCTGACGGACCGGGTCGCTTCGCTGTCGGCGGCGGGCCGGGTGGCGATCACGGTTGAGGCGGTGAACCGCGGCGAGGTTGCCGAGTCGGGCACCAACGTGCACACGTGGGTTGGTGACCATGCGCCCTCGCTGCGCCAGGGTGGTGCGGGTGCTGTCGCGGCCGTCGCCCAGGTGGTGGCGACACCGATGACGGTGTGGCGCCCGGAGGGTGGCGACCTCGACCCCGACTCACCTGAGGGCATCGTCTGGGCCGGTGTGGTCTCCGGTGCGGTCTCACCCGCATTGGCCACTGCGGTGCTTCGCGAGGTCCAGCGTCTGGAGCCGCAGGTGGTGCCTGAGGCGTTGCCGACGATGACCCGCGCCCTGCTCGAGCTCGGGACCCAGTGGGGTGCCACGACGATGCGCCGGCTGCGGCCCCGGTTGCTCGCTGAATACGGGCGGGTGGGGGTGTTGGATGACGTGCAGGAGCGGTTGGCGTCATCGGCCCGGTTGTCGGCGCCGATGGTGGAGTCCGGTGACCTGACGGAGTACCAGTTGTTGATGACGCCGGAGCAGGCCGCCGCCCTGGAGGCGTCGATTGGGCCGTTGTCGGGCCCTGCTCCGAACGACGAGACCGGGGAGCGTGAGCTGCGCCCGGCGGGGCAGCGCCGCGTTGAGGCACTGACCGAGGTCTGCCGCCGTTCCAGCACCCTCGACGCCGACGGCTGCGGAGGCGACGGGGCTGGTGCGGCTGCTGCGGCCGTGCACGTGAGCGTGTCGCTGGAGGACCTGCGGGCGGGCACGGGCTGGGGTGAGGTGCTCGGGTCGAGCGCGACCGGCACGATCTTGTCCCCGGAGGTGCTGCGGCGCATCTCGTGTGAGGCGGAGCTGATCCCCTACGTGCTCGGCACGGTCGGTGAGGAGATGGACATGGGACGGGTGGTGCGGTTGTTCACCCGCGCGCAGCGGCGCCGGCTGTGGCGCCGTGACCGGGGCTGCACCTACCCCGGCTGCACCGCTCCGGCCGCGTGGGCGAAGGCGCACCACGTGCTGCACTGGGCCGATGGCGGGCTCTCCGACCTCGACAACGCAGCCCTGCTCTGCCAACGACACCACACCCTCGTCCACACACGACGACTCATCGCACACGTCCGCGCAACACCGGATGAGCTCGGAAGATCCGTCGTCTGGGACCTCACCCAAGGCGGCTACGACCGACACCTGGAACGACAACGAGCAGAACGGATGCACAACGACCCACCAC
>JBDSVV010000117.1:0-4733 GCA_039927035.1 Ornithinibacter sp.
GCCCTGGTGGTGGTTTTCGGGGACTCCGAGATGCACACAGTATTACTACGTACTGTAGTACTACAACGGTCAACGCATGGCATCGGTCACACCGGGTGCGAGTCTCAGGTGTGGACGATCCGGGTCCCGGCGGCGACGTCGTGCAGCCCCCGGCCGGATGTGGTGAGCAACGCGGGCACGAAGAAGCACAGCACCACGGTGCGCACCAGCACCTGGAGGGGGAAGGGTCCGGGGCGCACCTGCCAGACTTGCAGCCGCAGGACCCGATGACCGATGGTGGACCCCAGCAACGTCACCAAAAGGACGTTCTCCGCAGCGAAGACACCCAGCACCGCCCAGGACGACGTGGGGGCCCCCAGGAACAGGTCAGGGCGGGCGTCGGCGCCCAGCTGGAAGTCGAAGCCGAGGAGCCCGAACACCACCACGGTGCACAGCACCCAGTCGATGAGCCAGGCCGCGAACCGGCGACCGAGCGAGGCGCTCCCCGGGGAGTCGGCGGACGGCATACTGGCGTCGTCGGGGTGGGGCACGACGCCACTGTATGCCGCGTCCACCGGGCTCCACTCCTCGGACGCCCTGTCCCACACCTTGATACCGTGGCCTGCGTTACACCGGCGAAACACGCGAGTCACGGACGGGAAACCCTTCGTGCCTAGAGTCGCTGCAACGCCCCAGGGCTGGCGCCCGAAAGCCCCCATGCCGTCTCGAACCCAGGAGGTTCATAGTGTTCAGCTCGCCCGAGGAGGTCCTCGAGTTCATCAAGGCCGAGGACGTCAAGTTCGTCGACATCCGGTTCTGTGACCTGCCGGGGGTCATGCAGCACTTCAACGTGCCGGCCGGCACGGTCGACCTGGACTTCTTCACGAACGGCCAGATGTTCGACGGCTCCTCGATCCGCGGCTTCCAGGCGATCCACGAGTCGGACATGAAGCTCGTGCCCGACCCCGGCTCGGCCTACCTCGACCCGTTCCGCGCCGAGAAGACCCTCATCGTGAACTTCTTCATCGTCGACCCGTTCACGGGCGAGCACTACAGCCGCGACCCCCGCAACATCGCGGCGAAGGCGGAGGCGTACCTCACCTCGACGGGTATCGCCGACACCGCGTACTTCGGGGCCGAGGCCGAGTTCTACGTCTTCGACGACGTGCGCTTCGAGACCAAGGCGCAGGCGAGCTACTACTACATCGACTCCGTCGAGGCCGCGTGGAACACCGGCCGCGTGGAGGAGGGTGGCAACCGCGGCTACAAGACCCGGGTCAAGGGTGGGTACTTCCCCGTGCCGCCGGTGGACCACTTCGCCGACACACGCGACAAGATCTGCCTCAACCTCGCTGGGGTGGGCCTGTTCGTGGAGCGGAGCCACCACGAGGTGGGCACCGCCGGCCAGCAGGAGATCAACTACCGCTTCAACACCCTCCTCGCCTCGGGCGACGACATGATGAAGTTCAAGTACATCGTCAAGAACACGGTGTGGGAGGGCGGCAAGACCGCGACCTTCATGCCGAAGCCGATCTTCGGGGACAACGGATCGGGCATGCACACCCACCAGTCGCTCTGGAAGGACGGGGAGCCACTCTTCTACGACGAGCGCGGCTACGGCGGCCTGTCCGACCTTGCCCGCTGGTACATCGGCGGTCTGCTGCGGCACGCGCCGGCGCTGCTGGCCTTCACCAACCCGACGGTGAACTCCTACCACCGTCTGGTTCCCGGCTACGAGGCGCCCGTCAACCTCGTCTACTCGGCGCGCAACCGCTCCGCGTGCGTGCGCATCCCGATCGCCGGCGACAGCCCCAAGGCCAAGCGCATCGAGTTCCGCATCCCCGACCCCAGCTCGAACCCCTACCTGGCCTTCGCCGCCCAGCTCATGGCCGGCCTGGACGGGATCCGCAACCGCATCGAGCCGCCCGAGCCGGTGGACAAGGACCTCTACGAGCTGCCCCCGGAGGAGCACGCGACGATCGCCCAGGTGCCGGCCTCACTGCCGGAGGTGCTCGACGCCCTCGAGGCCGACCACGAGTTCCTGCTCGAGGGTGACGTCTTCACCGAGGACCTCATCGCCACGTGGGTGGAGTGGAAGCGCAAGAACGAGGTCGATCCGATCCGATTGCGCCCGCACCCGCATGAGTTCGAGATGTACTTCGACATCTGAGCAAACCCGCAGGTCACAGGCCTAGTCTGCTTCGGCAGTCCTTGACGAGTCCTCACGAGCACTCAGCGCCGCAGCGACGGCCGCCCGTGAGGACTCGTCGGCGTCCGGCCACAGGTGCCCGTGGGTGTTGGGCGTTGTCGCCGCGTTCGCGTGGCGAAGCCTGGTCTGTACCTCCTTGACGTCGAGGCCGGAGGCGATCAGAATGCGGACTCGTCCCACCCTGACGGGGCGGGCCAGACAACCTCCGAGGACAACACCCAGCGGCCTCGCGTCGGAGCTCTGTATTCCAGCTCTGTTCTAGCGCTCGCCTCGTGGCATTCTGAGCGACGCTTCAGCGTGCGGATAGCGCCGCGTTACGAGAAGCGGAATCGCCGGGCAGGTGTGTGTTGGGGGGCGCCGAGTCGCTCAGGTGTTCGCGACGAGGCGATCCATCGCAGTGAGGATGCAGCCCGGAGACTCGTGCCAGACGAAGTGGCCCGCACCTGGCACGATGTGGGACCAGGCGCTGGGGATGCGCTCGGCACTGTCGATTCCGGCGCGGGGCGATATCGGGCTGAATTCGCCCACGAGCACGTCGAACGGGACTCGGATCGCCGGGAGCGAGGACTCCAGGTCAGGCATTCGGGCCATCAGGTCGGCCCACAGTCCTCGGCTCGCCTGCGGGGAGAACTTCACGGGCGGCCTGGGCGGTGCAGCAGCGGGGTCGGCGAAGTACGACCCTCAGAACAGCGACATCGCCTCCTGTGCATCCTCCGGCGTCGCGTCCCCGGCGGTGTCCTTCTCGTCCAGCGCGCGGGCCCGGTCACGCAATGCCTCGGGCACTTGCGCGAGCATCTCGGCCCCGAACACCTCCGCCCCGCCGTCACTGACCGCACCGAGCGGGTCGACCGCCAGCACACCGGCGAGCCGCCCAGGGATGCTCGTCCCCGCTCGGACCAGCTGATGTCGGCTCCGCGTCACCCCTGAAAGATCCGCGGGCCGACCCGACGTGAGTTGCGCGCCCTACGAACGCCGCGGACCACCTGACCGAACGCAGCACACCGGTCCACGGGCCCGCACGCCCCCAAGTCAGGCGGGGCCATCATCGTCTCGCGCTGCCCCTCGGCGTTCGTTGCAGACGCATTCCAGTCGCCCGAAAGTTCACCACCTTGTGAGATCCCCTCCTGCTGCTCACGCGGGCTGTTAGCTGACCGGAACAGTTGACGCCACGCTCGATATCCCCGATGACTCACCCACGCTCCTCAGGGCGGTCCACGCGGATAGACCGACCGCTCCCTCAACGGCACCAGTCACCCAAACGGCAGGCGCTCGGGCTACTTGCATCACTCCGCCGCCAGCTGACCGCTTCGCTCGCGTCGTTCAGCAGTGGCATACTTGTGGCATGAGTCGGACACGCTTGAGCACCACGGTCGACGCGGACCTGCTGGAGAGCGCCCGGAAAGCATCTGGGAAGCCGGACGCGGCGCTGGTCGACGAAGCACTGGCTGCGTTGCTGGCCCGGCATCGTGCCGCCGAAGTGGACGCCAGCTACAAGGCTTACGATGCCCATCCCCTGGACGAGCCAGACGCATGGGGAGATCTGGCGTCGTTTCGACGTGCGGTTGGCGCCTCATGACAGATCTGCCCGCGCGAGGGGAGGTGTGGTGGTGCGAGATGGCCGAGATCGGCCGAAGGCCCGTCGTCGTCCTTTCTCGTGACGCCGTGATCCCGCGCCATCGCCGAGCACTGATCGCGCCCTGCACGACCACCATTCGACGCCTCCCGAGCGAGGTCCTGCTTGAACCCGGCGAGGATCCGGTGCCGCTGCGCTCGGCAGTGAATCTGGACTCGGTCGAAAGCGTGTCGATCGCGATCCTCGTCGAACGGCTGGGACGGGTGGCAGACGATCGGATGCGCCAGATCTGCGCGGCCCTTGCCGTCGCGGTGGACTGCTCGGACTGAATGGCGGTCGACGCGCCTGTGCCAGGTCCTCGCGCCTTCCTCAGAGCAGCGATGACCTTCTTGACTGGCCGCAGGTGCGTCTACCCGCCGCGTGCCGGGCAGCCAGCCCGATGATGGTCAACGGTCTGCGATGCACAGCTCGCCTCCGGTCTACCCACCGAGCGTGCCCGAACCCGCCTCCATTGGTACGCGCGCCCAAACCTTCTTATGTCCCCTTGGGTTTCGTGACCTACGTCCGGTCTCGTGGCTGAACGACCTCCACAATCACGCGACATCGCCCTTCCCGCGCGCCGAGGAAGCGCCTGCGGACACGTGGGGGAGCGCCGCACAAGCCTGTGGACAGCTTGCGTGGGCAACCTGGGAGCAACCCCGCCTGGTGCACTCGCCGCGTCCCCCCGCAGGTACTCGGGGACCGACCCCCAGTGGTTGGGCCGTCCTTGACAGCATCAGTGACCGCACTCGACAACCAAGCACCTCAAGCACATTTGCGCAGGTCAGCAATCCTGCGCCGTCTTCGAGGCGCACCGTGGTGCGCGAAGATTCGGGGTGGTTGGCTGTTGCGTTGGGGGGTGGCTGGGCGGATCCTGAGAGGGTTCGTCGTGGTCGACCCCGATGCCTCTGTGGTGCCGTTGAGCCCGTAGGT
>JBDSVV010000118.1:0-5583 GCA_039927035.1 Ornithinibacter sp.
CCACGCGGTCGATCATCGAGCTCGAGACGAGGGTCTTGCCGATGAAGCCGTCGTCGCGCCAGTGCGGTCGGGCGCCGCCGTAGAGGTACTGGATCGCGACGGCGAGGTAGTGGTTGGGGTTCATCAGCCCGGCATCGGGTGTGACGATGCCGTGCCGGTCGGAGTCCGCGTCGTTGCCGGTCGCGATGTCATAGGTGTCGCGCTGGGCGATCAGGCTCGCCATCGCGGACGGGGACGAGCAGTCCATCCGGATCTTGCCGTCCCAGTCCAAGGTCATGAAGCGCCAGGTCGCGTCGACCAGCGGGTTGACGACGGTGAGGTCGAGGCGGTGGCGCTCGGCGATCGCGCCCCAGTAGTCGACGGCCGCGCCGCCGAGGGGGTCGGCGCCGATGCGGATGCCGGCATCGCGGATCGCGTCCAGGTCCAGGACGTTGGGGAGGTCATCGACGTAGGCGCCCATGAAGTCGTAGGAGGTGGCAGCCGCGCGGGCTCGAGCGAACGGCATCCGCTGCACGCCCTCCAGGCCTGCCCGGATGTAGGCGTTGGCCGCTGCGGCGATGACCTTCGTCGCGTCGCTGTCTGCAGGACCGCCGTGGGGCGGGTTGTACTTGAACCCACCGTCGGCCGGAGGGTTGTGCGAGGGGGTGACCACGATGCCGTCGGCGAGGCCGGTGTGCGGCGCCATCGCGTCGACGGCGCCGACCTTGCCGCGGTTGGCGGTGAGGATGGCGTGCGAGACGGCCGGGGTGGGCGTGTAGCGGTCGGCCGAGTCGACCAGGACGGTGACCTCGTTGGCCGCGAGGACCTCAAGGGCGGACGTCCAGGCGGGCTCGGACAAACCGTGGGTGTCGCGGCCGATGAACAGTGGCCCGTCGAAGCCCTGTTGGCGCCGGTAGTCGCAGATAGCCTGCGTCGTCGCGAGGATGTGCGTCTCGTTGAACGAGGTGCGCAGGCTCGACCCCCGGTGCCCCGAGGTGCCGAACGCGACCTGCTGGTCGACGTCGTCCGGGTCCGGCTCGCGCGAGTAGTAGGCGGTGACGAGGGCTGCGACGTCGACGAGGTCGGAGGGCAGGGCCGGAAGGCCGGCTCGGGGGGCGTTCATGGCCCCGATCCTGTCAGAGGGCCGCCCTCCACGACAGTGAGCAGCGTCGATCAGATGACACCAGGAGGTGTCCCACGTGCTGTGGGAGTCATACCCACGGGGGTATGTCTACAGCGTGACCTGCGGCACAAAGCCTCGTGGTTCCTGGGGGCAGTCACGGGCCGGAACGATGGTCGTCAACTTCCCGTGGTGGCACAAGGAGGTCGGTGAGTTCTCCACCCACGACGGTGCGGCGGCGATGCGGGACCCACTGGAGAGCCTCTCCGGCGGGCGACGGGTCGTGCACATCACCGACTGCCCGTTCAGGCGTCTGCACGCGGGACGTCGTTTCCGAGCGGGCTCGCCGCGATGCTGGTCCTGGACGTCGTCTCGACCACCTCACCGCTCGGCACGAGGTAGAGCGTGGAGAGGCCCGCGACCCGCACCGGCACGGACCACTTCTGGTCCTGCCACGGCATCGCATCCGCCTCGAGCACGATGCCGGCCTGGCTGGGGCTGCTGTGCTCGTCGAAGCCGCTGGTGTCCATCACGACCTCCCACCGACCCGGCCGGGGCAGCCCGATCCGCAGTCCCTCGCGGTCGGCCCCGCCGTAGTTGACGACCGTCACGAGGACGTCGCCGCGCGCCGGGTCGGCCTCGGACAGGCGCAGGTAGGACAGCACGTTGCCGGTGTTGTCATCGGCATCGAGCCAGCGGAAACCTGCTGAGCGTGAGTCCAGGGCCCACATCGCCGGGTGCTCGCGGTAGATCCGGTTCAGCTCCTTGACCAGGGCGTGCACCCGGTAGTGAGCGGCGTGGTCGAGCAACCACCAGTCGAGCGAGCGACCGTCGGCCCACTCACCGGGCTGGGCGAACTCCGAGCCCATGAAGAGCAGCTGCTTGCCGGGGTGGGACCACATGTAGGCGAGGAACGCCCGCATGGTCGCGAGCTGCTCGGGCCGCTCGCCGGGGATCTTGGTCAGCAAGGAGCCCTTGCCGTGCACGACCTCGTCGTGGCTGATCGGCAGCAGGTAGTTCTCGCTGAAGGCGTACATCAGCGAGAAGGTCAGCAGGTTGTGGTGGTACTGCCGGTTGATCGGCTCTTCCTTCAGGTAGCGCAGGGTGTCGTTCATCCAGCCCATGTTCCACTTCAGGCCGAACCCCAGGCCTCCGCTGGAGGTCTCCTTGGTGACCCCCGGCCAGGAGGTCGACTCCTCGGCGATGGTCATGATGCCGGGCACCCGCTTGTATGCCGTGGCGTTCGCCTCCTGCAGCAGGCCGATCGCCTCGAGGTGCTCCCGGCCACCGTGGACGTTGGGGATCCACTCGCCGTCCTTGCGCGAGTAGTCGAGGTAGAGCATCGAGGCCACGGCGTCGACCCGCAGACCGTCGATGTGGAACTCCTCGAGCCAGTAGATCGCGTTGGCCACGAGAAAGTTGCGCACCTCGAGGCGGCCGAAGTCGAAGACGTGGGTGCCCCAGTCGGGCTGGTCACCCCGACGCGGGTCCGGGTGCTCGTAGAGCGCGAGGCCGTCGAAGCGCGCGAGGGCGAAGGCGTCACGTGGGAAGTGCCCGGGCACCCAGTCCAGGATCACGCCGATGCCGGCGCGGTGCAGCGCGTCGACGAGGAATTTGAAGTCGTCGGGGATGCCGAAGCGGGCCGTCGGCGCGAAGTAGCCGGTGACCTGGTAACCCCACGACGGGCCGTAGGGGTGCTCCATGACGGGCATGAGCTCGACGTGGGTGAAGCCCAGGTCCACGACGTAGTTGACGAGGTGCTCGGCCATCTCGCGATAGGTCATGCCCTGGCGCCACGAGCCGAGGTGCACCTCGTAGACACTCATCGGCCCCACGTGCGGGTCGTTCTCGGCGCGAGCCGTCATCCAGTCGGTGTCGGCCCACTCGTGCGTCGCCTCGTCGACGACCGACCCGGTGTTGGGCGGGCACTCGGTGCGCCGTGCCATCGGGTCGGCCTTCGTGCGCACGACGTCGTCCGCCCCGCGAATTTCGTACTTGTAGATCGCGCCGACGCCGACATCGGGGACGAACAGCTCCCAGACGCCGGAGGTGCCGATGAGGCGCATCGGGTGGACCCGTCCGTCCCAGCCGTTGAAGTCGCCGATCACGCGCACGGCCTTGGCGCGCGGGGCCCACACGGCGAAGGACACGCCCCGGACCGCACCCATCGGTCCGGGGTATTCGTGGATCCGCGCGCCGAGCACGGTCCAGAGCTGTTCGTGGCGGCCCTCACCGACGAGGTGCAGGTCGATCTCGCCGAGGGTGGGCGCGAAGCGGTAGGGGTCGTCCTGGAGGTGCTCGACACCGTCGGCCCAGGTGACGGCCAGGCGGTAGTCCATGGTCGTCGTGGCATCGGCGCGCACCGCGGTCCAAACGCCGTCGGCCTCGTGCTCGAGCTCAAGCTCCTCGCCGTCCTCGAAGCGCACCCCCACCGACGCGGCGAGCGGCTTCAGGACCCGGATCCGCAGGCCGCCCGGCTCGAGGTGTTGGCCGAGGAGGTCGTGGGGCTGCTGGTGGCGACCTTGGACCAGCGCGGTGATGGCGCCGCCGACCTCGGGGCTGGGGGTGGGGGTCACGAGGGCTCTCCTTGGGTGGTCGGTGCGGGATGCAGGTGTGCGGTGAGGCGGTGGACGGCACCGAGCGGGATGCCGAGCCAGGCGGGGCGGTTGCGCGCCTCGTAGACCACTTCGTACATCGCCTTGTCGAGCTCGAATGCCGTGAGCAGGGCAGTGCGGGAGCGGGGGTCCTCGCCGGCTCCCGCGGCGTAGCCGTCGAGGAAGGACCGCTGCGCGGAGGTGACCCAGTCCCGGGCCGAGGCGCCGTGCTCCTGTTCCCAGGTGCCACCGGCGTAGTCGAAGCTGCGCAGCATGCCCGCGATGTCTCGCAGCCGCTGGTCGGGACGGGTGCGCTCGGCGAGGGGGCGCAACGGCTCACCCTCGAAGTCCAGCAGCACCCAGCCGCGCTCCGCCGAGTGCAGCACCTGCCCGAGGTGGTAGTCGCCGTGGATGCGCTGGGCCGCGGGCCAGTCCGCCCGGGCGGCCCCGGTCAGGACCTCCTCGACCCCCGCGCGGAGGTCCTCGAGCTCGGGCGCCTCCAGGACCGCCGTCTCGAACCGCTCGCGCATCTGGGAGAGCACCTCGAGGGCCTGCGCGCTCCCGGTCGGCGTGCTGCCGAGCGACTGGGCGAGCAGGGCGTGGACCTCGGCGGTCGCCGCCCCGAGGTCGTGGGCCGGCCCCGAGAAGTCGGTGCCGGTCTCGAGGGCGCGAAGTGCCACCCGCCACGCGTCCTCCACGCCCGGCAGGAACTCCTGGGCGAGGGCGAGGTGGCCCGAGGCCGGCACGTCGGCCCCATCGACGGGGTGCGGCCAGCGTGCGGTGATCGCGCCGACCACGGCCGGCACCCGGCGCGACCCCGCGTCGACCAGGGCGCCCTGGAGCACGACGTCGGGGTTCTCTCCGGGGGAGAGCATCCGGAAGACCTTGACGATCAGCGGCAGGTTGCTGCCGTCCTCGAGATCGGCATCGAGGATCACGGAGGTGTTGGACTGCTCGCCCGAGAGGACGCGCGAGGCGCGCACCCGCACCGGTTGGGTCCAGCTGCCCTGTGGCGCACCGCGGACGGTGTCGTCCACGGCATCCGACGTCGTTGCTGACTGCGCGCTGACCCGGCACTGGATCAACTCGAGGAGCTGGGCCGCGTAGACCGGGTCGTGCGGTGCGTCGTACACCCAGCGGCGCCCGAGGGAGGTGTGCTCCATGATGCCGATCAACGCGTGGTCGGCACTGGCCAGGGGTTCTCCGCGATAGGTGAGCGGCACCTGGTAGACCACCGGCGCGGGTCCGGAGTCGTCGGCGAGAACGAGGGTCTCGACCCCGACCTCACCTTCGGGGTCGTCCAGCCGCCAGGCAGACAGGAGCCGCAGCACTGGCTCGCGACCCTTCGCGGCATACCAGCGCTGGTGCCCCATCCAGCTCGAGACCAGGTCGACCTTGGAGGGGGAGATCGATGCGGCCGCGATCACCTCAGCCACGGGCCTCACCCCGCGGCGGGTCCAGGGCCAGCCAGAAGAAGTCTCGAGAGCCGAGCGTCACGGTGACCGCGCCGTCGTCGCCGATGTCAGGAAAGCCGGTGCCGCCGAACAGGTCTCGCGTCTGGTAGTTGCGGAACTCCTGCGGGACGGCGATTGTCGTGGCCTGGGGGCGCGACGACAGGTTGTTGACGCAGAGGACGACCCTGGCGGATCGGTCCTCGACCTCGCGCTCGCGCCGGTCGACCCGCACGTAGGCCAGCACGCGCTCGTGGGAGGAGTCACAGATCTCGAAGTCTCCCAGGCCGAAGACGGGGTGCTCGCGACGCACCGAGAGCATGCCCCGCACCCAGTGCAGCAGCGAGGAGCCCGACGCCATCTGCGCCTCGACGTTGACGTGGCTGTAGTGGTTGACCAGGGACTGGACCACCGGCAGGTAGAGCTTGCCCGGGTCGGC
>JBDSVV010000119.1:0-12167 GCA_039927035.1 Ornithinibacter sp.
GATGGCAGCGCTGTCGAGCCTGAGCCTGAGCCGACCGCCGGCCTCGGCCACCGCGCTGGCCTTGTGCGGCATGACCTCCGGCGCGGCACCGCCCACGGCCTGGGGCCAGAAGTAGTGCAGCTGCCGCAGCGCCGCAGCGTGGAAGGTGCGGGCCTGCACCCCCCCGATGCCGAGGTCACGCAGCCTGGTGCGCATCTCCCCTGCCGCCCGCGCGGTGAAGGTGACTGCAAGCACCCGTTGGGGCTGGTAGGCCCCGGAGAGCACGCCGTAGGCGATGCGGTGGGTGATGGCGCGGGTCTTGCCGGTGCCGGCTCCGGCCATCACACACATCGGCCCCGTGGGGTAGGACGCCACCTCGCGCTGCTCCGGGTCGAGCGCGTCGAGGACGGCATCGGCTCCGGGGTGGACGGGCAGGCTGGTCATCACCCAGATCCTAGGTGTCGCCTCCGACGCCGGTCACGCAGAGCTGGGAAGGATCGTCCGCGCCATGGTGTTCCACCCCAACGTCCGCCCACACCGGACGAGCAGCGGACCTGCCACTCGAGGAGATCCATGACAGAGCAGAGCCTTCCGGCACCCGGCAGCGTGACGATGTTCACCACGACGTGGTGCGGCTACTGCCGGAGGCTGAAGTCGCAGATGGAGCGCGAGGGCGTCACCTGGACCGAGGTCGACGTCGAGCGCGAGCCCGGGAGCGCGGACTTCGTCAGGTCGGTCAACGGGGGCAATCAGACCGTGCCGACCCTGCTCTTCCCGGACGGCACCGCGGCCACCAACCCCTCGATCGCCGAGGTTCTCGCACGGCTGGGTTGAGCGCGACGCTGTCATCGCTGTCACCGCTGTCGCCGCTGTCACCTCAGCGGGATCTCCGGTGCGTCGATGACGTCGCCGTACCAGTGCTCGATGAGCCGGCGGGCGATCGAGAGCCGACCCGGTAACACCAGCGACCCGTCCCGCAACCCCGCATCCAGCTCGGCCCGGGTGAACCATCGCGCCGCCTCGATCTCCTCGTCCTGAAGGCGCAACGCGGTGCCCTGCGCCCGGCAGGTGAACCCGATCATCAGCGAGGCGGGGAACGGCCACGGCTGGTCGTCGAGGTAGACGACCTCGCCGACCGGCACCCCGACCTCCTCGGCAACCTCTCGCACCACCGCTCCCGCGAGGGACTCCCCCGGCTCGACGAAGCCGGCCAGCACCGACATCCCGGCACTGCGGAAGCCGCGCCCGCGAGCCAGCAGTAACCGGTCCTCGGCGTCGATCACCGCCATGATGACCGCCATGTCGGTGCGCGGGTAGTGCTCGCTCCCGTCGACCTCGCACTGTCGGGTCCAGCCGGAGAGCGCGGCGCCGGTCCGGGCACCACATCGTGGGCAGTGCCCGTGCGTTCGGTGCCAGTTGCCCAGGGCGAGGATCGTGCAGAACACCGCGGTGCCGACGTCGTCGAGCACCACGCCCACCTGGCGAAGGGTCCGCAGGTCCGCGGCGACGATCTCGTCGGCGGCGCTCCCGGCCTCCTCGACGAGGTCGTCGGCGACGACCCCGACGTATGCCGTGCGGCCCACCTCGCCGAGGTAGACGCCGAGGCGGTCGAGATCTCGTGCATCGGGGGCGTCGAGGACGACCCTGACGCCGTGGTCGTCCTCGACCACCTCGACGCGGTCCCCGATGAGTCGCACGACCTTCGTTGCGGGGTCTGCGAGGAGCCGTGGGAGCAGTGAGTCGTCGGTCCTGAGGTCGGCTCGCCGGTCGAGTGGAGCCCGACTCAGAACGAGCTCGGCAAGGATTCGGTCCGGTCTGGGCACGGGTCCCAGCCTACGGGCGTCGCACGGCATACCGTGGGACCGTGGAACGCAGCCCCTCCTTCCTCGCCGCCCTGGCCAGTGCCGCCGTGCCCGGCCTGGACCCGGTGTCCGTCGAGGCCCTCCCGAGCCTGCCCGAGCAGTCCTACGACGTGGCCTTCGTCCAGGACGTCGAGCACCGCCGGTGGGTCGTGAGAGCACCTCGATCGGAGATCGCCGGCGCCGAGATGGATCGCACCATGTCGCTCCTCGCGCTGCTCGGCAGGAGACTTCCCTTCGCCGTGCCTGCCCCCAAGGGATTCGTGGCGCTCGCCGAAGGAGGCCGGGCCGCGGTCTACCCCTACCTTCCCGGGCACAACCTCGACTATGCCGAGCTGCCCGCTGGTCCCGGCCTGGCTGCGGAACTGGGGCGCGCGATGGCCGCGCTGCACAACACGGACGCCGCCGTCTTCGAGGAGGCCGGCGTGCCGTCCTACGACGCGGACTCCTACCGCAGCCGGCGCCTCGCCGAGCTCGACCGTGCAGCCGAGACGGGACGGGTGCCCACCACGCTACTGACGCGCTGGGAGCGCGCCCTGGAGGACGTCTCGCTCTGGCGGTTCGCCGCCACGCCCACCCACGGCGACCTCACCGGCGACCAGGTGCTCGCGGTCTTCACTGACGACTCGGACGCCTCGACGGGACGCATCCGGGCGATGACCGGGTGGGAGGACGCCAAGGTCGCCGACCCCGCTGACGACTTCTCGGCACTGGTGGCCGACGCGCCGCACGAGGCCGTCGAGACGGTCTTCGAGGCCTACGCGCACGCCCGGGTTGAGCGGCCCGACCCCAACCTGCTCGTCCGCGCCCGGCTCGTGGCCGAGTTGAGCCTGCTGGGGTCGCTGATGGATGCGCTGGCCCGCAAGAACGTCGGCGCGGTCGAGGTGTTGACCACCCAGCTGCGGCGCCTGGACGATGCCGTTCACATGGCCGAGGCCGGTGGGGACGACGACTACCGGCGCACCTCACTCGCCCCGATCGGCCTGCGGGCCCGGCCCGAGCCACCGCCCGCCCTGGTGCTCGACGAGGACGAGGACGAGCTCCCGATGCCGGACGGGGAGAGCCCCGATGACGCAGCCGCCCCCGCCCGACTTATTGCGGATCAGCCACGTCCGGGCCCGCCCCAGGAGGCCGGCGACGTGGGTGGTTCGCAATCAGTCGCAGAGCGGGGGGAGCGGGACCCGGATGACGCGCCCAGATCCGATGGTGCGGACTCCGGCGATGGTGCGGACTCCGGCGATGGCGCGGACTCCGGCGATGGCGTGGATGAATCCGAAGATCCCGACGGTGCGGGCTCGGTCGCGGCAGCGGACCTCGCCCTCACCGAGGACGAGCCGCGCTCAGCACGCGGGTGATCTCCTGCGACCCGGGGAGCTCCGGGAAGAGGGTCTCACCGGTCGCGGCGTGGAAGAACGCCCCACGGACCCGTTCCTCGCTGACCCCACGCAGTCGCGCCCACGCGAGGCGGTAGGCCGCGAGCTGAAGCGCCCGCGCCCGGGCGCGCTCCCCCGTCGCCGGTCGGCCCGTCTTCCAGTCCACGACGACCCAGCGCGCCAGCCCGTCCTCACCGACCTCCTCGAAGACGGCGTCGATGCGGCCCCGGATCGCGATGCCGTCCACGACCGTCTCCACACTGGTCTCGACCTCGACCGGCATGCGATCAGCCCACTCACTCGCGAGGAACGTCTCACGCAGCGCCCGGAGGTCCTGATCTGCCGACCGCTCGTCCGCCGAGCCCGGAAGCTCGTCGACGTCGAGAATGCTCGCCAGGGAGTAGTGCTGTTCCAACCAGGCGTGGAAAGCCGTGCCACGCCGAGCGGCCTGCGCCGGTGGCCTGGGCATCGGGCGACGCAGGTCGAGGGTGAACTGCTCACCGTCCTCTGCGAGCGCCACCAGTGCCGAGGTCGAGAGGTGCGCGGGCAGCACGACGTCGGCGCTCGCGGCCCCGCGGCGCCGGGACCGCTCGTCGAGCAGCATCCGCACCTCGCCGTCCCACCGGCCGTCACCCGTCGCGATCCCCGTGTCGGGGTCGGCTGACCCGGCCTCGGAGACGGCGAGCGCGGGGCCCAGCAGGGCCGCTCGTCGCTGTTCGTGGTCCTGCGTCGGCCACGTGATGGTGAGCACCTCCGCGGTCCGCGGATTGGTGGGCCTGGCCTCCTCGATCGGTGGCATCTCGACCCACGGGCCGGGGACGAGGCGCAGACCGCTGGCCCGCAGCTCCTCGAGGAAGCGTGAGGTGATGCGCGGCGTCGAGGCAGTGCCCCACACGTGGGTCGTCACCAACAGGTCGGATCGTGCCCGCGTCACCGCGACGTAGGCGAGCCGGCGCTCCTCGATGATGCCGTGGTCGGCGACGGCAGAGGTGAAGGCATCCATGTCCAGCGCGATCGAGTCCCAGTCGTGCTCGTCCGCCCAGCCGAAACGAGGCAGTGCGTCGGCGTCACCGCGCAGGTCGTAGGGGAGGGCCGCGAGGCCCACGAGCCAGCCCTTGTCGCGGGGGTCACCGTGCCCCCACCCGCCGCCTATCAGCTTGCCCTGGCTCGCCGAGTGGGCCGGGAACGAGGACTCGACCAGCCCGGGCACGGCGACAACGTCCCACTCGAGCCCCTTCGCGGCGTGCACCGTCATGACCTGCACGGCATCGGGGCGCGCCTCAACCCAGCCCAGGTCCAGACCACGCTCCTCATCCACCGCGGCCTCGAGCCAGGCCAGGAAGCCGCCCAAGGTCGCGCGGTCGGCACTCGCCGCGAACGTGGCGGCCATGTCGGCAAACGCATCGAGGTGAGCGCGGGCCGCCCCTGCAGACCACCCCGGGCGTGCCAGCACCTCGATGTCGAGTCCGAGGGCCACCTCGGTCTCCGCGACGAGCTCCGGCAGCCCCAGACCCGTGAGTGAGCGCAGCCTCCGCACCGTGCCGCCGAGCCCGTGGAGCCGCTCCAGGGCAACCGGACCGATGTGCTGGCCCTCCCCACCGACCCAGGACGCTGACGGCAGGTCGTCGAGGGCCTCGACGATGCTGGACTGCTCGCTGGAGTCCGCTGCGAGGTCGGCACCACGCTCCCGGCGCCCGCCACGCTGACGAGACCTCGCCCACGCGCTCAACCCGTCGAGGTCGGCTGCGCCGAGTCGGCACGAGGGGCCGGTGAGCAGGCGCATGAGCCGGTCGCCCCGGCTGGGATCCTGCACCACGTGGAGCAGCGCCACCAGGTCGGCGATCTCGGGCATGTGCAGCAGCCCGCCGAGCCCCACGACCTCGTAGGGGACACCGGCCTCCTCCAGCGCGTCGACGACTGGGGCGAACTGGGATCGCTTGCGGCACAGGACGGCCGCCGTGCGGGGACCCGGACGGCCCAACCGGGACCGCACCCAACCGGCGACGTGCGACGCCTCGTCCTCGATCGTCTCGAGACGGGCGATCCCGACCTGGCCGGGACCGGCCTTCTCACGCACCGCCAGCGGCAAGACCTCGACCCGGCTCGACGCAGCGAGCGGCCTCGCGATGATATTGGCCGCCTCGAGCACCTGTGCGTCGTTGCGCCAGCTCGTGGACAGGTGCAGCACCCGGGCGGGGGTCTCGTCGTCCCTGAAGTCGGACCTGAACCGGTCGAGGGTGGTCGAGGAGGCGCCGCGCCACCCGTAGATCGACTGGTGGGGATCGCCGACCGCGGTGACCGGAACTGCATCGCCGGGTGCGACGAAGAGCGCCCGAAGCAGCTGGAGCTGAGCCTCCGAGGTGTCCTGGAACTCGTCGAGCAACACGGCCCGGAACCGCCCGCGCTCAGCCCTTCCCACGTCGGAGACGGTGGTCGCGATGCGCGCCGCGACAGCCATCTGGTCGGCGAAGTCCATCGCGTCGCGGCTGCGCTTGAGGTCGTGGTAGCGCTGCACGAGCGGTACCACCGCGGCACGCTCGCGCAGGGCCGCGACCACGTCGCGCAGGGGGTGGCTGCGCTTGCGCGTCCCTTCGCCCTTCGGTACCTCCTCGAGCCCGCGGATCACGTGTTCGAGGTGGGCGCCGAGCTCCTCGACGTCGACGAGGTGCTCTGCCATCTCGCCCGCGAGGTCGACCACGGCGGTCGTGACCGTTGACTCGGCCTTCTCGACGCCGTCCATCGGGCCGTCCCAGGAGAGCACTGCCTCGTGGGCGACCTGCCAGGCAGCCGCCTCGGTGAGCAGGCGGCTGTCGGGCTCGACACCGAGACGCAGACCGTGCTCACGAACGATCCGACCGGCATACGCGTGGTAGGTGGACACGGTCGGCACGTCGTCGAGGGTGAGCGCCCCGTGCTCGTCCTCGGGCGCCCACAGCCCCGCCTCGCGCAGCGCCGTCAGCCGGGAGGCAAGTCGCTCGGAGAGTTCACCGGCAGCCTTGCGGGTGAAGGTCAGCCCCAGCACCTCGTCGGGTCGGACCACGCCGTTGGCCACGAGCCACACGACCCGCGCAGCCATCGTCTCGGTCTTGCCGGACCCGGCCCCGGCCACCACGAGCAGCGGTCGCAGCGGTGCCTCGATGACCGCAGCCTGCTCCGGTGTCGGCGCGTAGGACTGCCCCAACGCCTTCGCGAGATCGGCGGCACCCCACCGGATGTCGGTGCTCACAGCCGCCTCCCCTCGGGGAGCGCCGGGCAGGAGTCCTTCACCGGACACGTCGCGCAGTGACTTCCCGGGGTGGCGGAGAACCCGGCGCCCGCCATTCGCTCCGCCGTCACGGAGATGAGATCGTCGGCCCAGGTCGGCTCGCCGTCCTCTGCGAGCGGCACCTGCACCTGCAGGGTCGTCATGGTGGTCGCAGCCTTGCCGAGCTGGAGCAGCGCCGCGCCACCGGCGAGCCCACCGTGCTCGGCGAAGGCCCCCTGCGCGACGGCCACCTGGTATGCCCCGAGCTGGCCGTGCCTGCGTAGGTCCTCCTTCGTCGGCTTCGAACTGCCGGTCTTGAGGTCGACGATGCGCACCCGCCCGGCCGGGTCGACCTCGACACGGTCGACCGTGCCGCTGACGAGGGCTCGGCCGAGGGCGACCCTCATCGCCTCCTCCGATGCCGCCCTGCGCCATCCCTGCGCTGCTGCCTCCCCGAGGTAGGTCGCCAACCGCTCGGTCATCCTCGTCGCCAGTCGCAGGTCGCGCCGGGACAACCACCCCGGTGGAAGGCCGAGGCGCCCCCAGCGCAACTCCAGCTCGGCCTCGTAGCTCGCCGCGTCGGTGTCACCGAGGTCGTGCGCGAGCTCGTGCACCAGGGTGCCGATGTCCTGGGCGCCCATGGAGGGCCCGTCGCCTCCGCTGGCTCGCAGCACCCACTGCAGGCCACACCGGGTGAACGGGTCGATGCTCGACGGGGACACCCGCACGGGGATGCCGGCGGCACGGCGCGGGCGGTCGTCGGTGACTCCGCGAAGTGCCCACCACTGCGCCGGATCCGCCCCCGGCACCAGCTCTCGGGCGAGTCGGGCGAGCGTGGTGACGGCTGCGCCTCGTGCCTCGGGGTCCTCGTCCAGGAGGGATCGCCGCAGCTCGGCCACCAGTCCGGGAAGGGTCATCGGGCGAGGCACGTCGGTGAACGGTCGGGCCTCCTGGCGTGGGTCGACGACGTCGAGGTAGGGCGAGGGCTGCTCGTCCTCACTGCGCACGGCGGTGACCACCAGGCGTCGTGCTGCCCGGGTCACCGCGACGTGGAAGAGGCGCGTCTCGTCGTGCCTCACCTGGGCCCGGGCAGCCCGCGACTGCGTGGGTCGACCCGTCACGACGTCGACGAGATCGGTTGATCCCAGGAGTGAGCCACGCAGCCGAAGGTCCGGCCACACCCCCTCCTGCACGCCCGCAACGACCACGAGGTCCCACCCGACCCCTGCCGCGCCCGCCGGGGTGAGCAGGGAGACAGCCTCCCCTGCGGGCGCCCGCACGACGAGGGTGTCACCGGCGACGTCCTGGCCGAGGACGTGCTCGAGGAAGTCGGCCGGCCCCGCCGCGGGCAGTCGGTCGACGAAGCGGGCGGCTGCGTCGAAGAGGCCCAGCACGGCATCGAGGTCGCGATCTGCGCGACCCCCGAAGGGGCCACCGGCGAGCGCCGCGTCGCGCCAGGGGGCCGCCAGCCCGCTCGCGCTCCACATGGCCCAGAGTGCCTCCTCGACGCCAAGCCCCTCGGCCAGCGCGTCGACGGCAGCCGCGAGCACCCGGTGCACTCGGCGCGCCGGCCCTGCCTCCGGTCCGATTCGGTCGAGGGCGAACGGCGCCACGACTGCTTCAGCCAGGAGCACATCGCTCGGCCGCCCACCCCCGTCGTCGAGCTCGATCCGGCGCAGCGCTCTGCGCAGCCGCCGCAGACCGACGGCGTCGGCGCCACCGACCGGGGAGCCCAGCACGTCGACGACGACCTCGGGATCGAGCGCCTCGGCCCCCGCACGGACATCGATCGCGCACCGCAGGAGTGCCAGGAAGGGCCGCACGGAGACCTCGGAGCGCACCGGGAGGTCGGCGCCGGCCGTGTCGACGGGCACCCCAGCACCCCGGAGCACCCGCCGGAGCGTGGCGGTTCGCGTGCCACCGCGCACGACGACGGCCATCGCCGACCACGGCGTGCCGCCCAGGAGGTGGGCCTCGCGCAACAGCGCGCCGATGAACGCGGCCTCCTGTGCGACAGTCCGCAGCAGGTGGGTCTGGACGACCGGCTCGTGGGTCGCCGGGCGGGCGGGCACCGCCGACCGGTGGGCCGCGGTGCCGACGACCCCGATGTGCGCGGCGACCCGGTCCGCCACCTGCGCGACGGCACCGCCGCACCGGTGCCCGTGGCGCAGGACCACGGTCTGCGCGGTGGGCCAGGTCTCGGTGAACAGCCGCGGGTCGGCGCCACGAAAGGTCTGGGTCGCGGCATCGGGGTCACCCGTGAGCACGAGGGGAACGGCACCATCGCCGGTGAGCACGCGGAGCAGGTGGCGGCCCGACGGCGTGAGCTCCTGGGCGTCGTCGACCACGACGAGCCGCACCCCTGCACGCAGGCGGTGCAGCGCCTCGAGATCACCCTGCAGGTGCTCGGCCGCGGCTCCGAGGATCCACGCCGGGTCGAAGGCCCCGGCGTCGGAGAGCGCGGTGACCTCGTCGTACTCACGCAGCACGACGGCGCCGGCCACCCACTCCTGACGACCGTGGGCCCTGCCCAGGGCGGCGAGGTCCTCGGGGTCGAGCCCGAGCTCGACGGCGCGCATGAGCAGGTCGCGCAGCTCGGAACGGAAACCTCGGGTCGCCAACGCCCCCTCCAGCGCACCGGGCCACGGCGGCGCCGGGCTCGTCCCAGCGGCGTGACCGGCAAGGAGCTCTCGGAGGATGACGTCCTGCTCCGGCCCGCTCAGCAGCCGAGGTGCCGGATCCCCGGCCAGGGCCGCGGCCTCACGCAGCACCCCGAAACCGAAGGACTGGTGGGTGCGGGCCAGGGGGGTGGTCGTCGTGCCCCCGAGGCGCGCGGTCACGGCGTCGCGCAGCCTGGCGGCCGCCACCCGGGTCGGGGACAGCAGGAGGCAGGCGTCGGCCGGCAGCCCCGAGCGGACCGCCCGCACCACGCGCTCCACCGCAACCGTGCTCTTCCCCGTGCCCGGCGCGCCGAGCACCCGGACCACCGGCGCGTCGGCGCGCACGGCCTCGAGCTGGGCCTCGTCGAGCACCGGGTCGTCGGCGACCGCGGCATCGGGTCGGCGGAGGGTGAGCACCCCGGGATTCCATCACGCACGGCCGACAGCGCAGGTGGCGACCGGCCCGCGGCTCAGTAGGTGGGGAGCGAGGGGTCGACGTCGCGCACCCAGGCGAGCACTCCGCCCTCGACGTCCACGGCGTCGGCGCCCACGGCGCGCAGGAGGTCGACGGCCTCGGCAGACCGGGCGCCACTCTTGCAGTGGACGTAGATCCTCGTCCCTTGCGGGATGCCGTCCACGACGCCTTGCGGATCGCTGCGGACCACGTCGATCGGTCGCCAGATCGCGCCCGGGATCGTCACGATCTCCCGCTCGCCCGCCTCCCGCACGTCGAGAAGCACCGCGCCTGCCCGTCCCGCACCACTCTGGCGCCGGGATGGCCAGAGGCCCCGGAGGGCGGCGGCGCTCACCGTCGGTCGCGACGCCGCGCCGGCGTCGGCGTCGGCTTCGGCGTCGGGAGACACGCCCACCACCGACCCGGCTGCCAGTACCGATGTGGGGTCGGCGGCCGAGCCGCACACCCGGCATCCGGGGTCGCGGCGCACGGGCACGGCATCCCAGGTCTGGCGCAGCGCGTCGTGCACGAGGAGGCGACCCACCAAGGGTTCCCCGATGCCGGTGATCAGCTTGACGGCCTCGGTCGCCATCGTCGACCCGATGCTCGCGCACACCGCGCCCAGGACCCCGCCGACGGCACACGACGGCACGGCATCAGGCGGTGGTTGGCGGGGGAAGACACAGGCGTAGCACGGGCCCTCACCCGCCCACCACACCGACACCTGGCCGTCGAAGCGAAAGACCGAGCCCCACACATGGGGGATGCCGAGCCGGGCGCAGGCGTCGCCGACGAGGTAGCGGGAGGGGAAGTTGTCGGCGCCGTCGAGCACGACGTCGTAGTCGGCGAGGACCTCGAGGGCGTTGGAGGTGTCCAGCCGGACGTGGTGGCGGACCACCTCGGTCTCCGGGCTGATCGCGCGCACCGACTCGGCGGCGGACTCGGTCTTGCGCACCCCGACGTCGGCGACGCCGTGCACGACCTGGCGCTGGAGGTTGGTGAGGTCGACGACGTCGTCGTCCACGACACCGATGGTGCCGACCCCCGCTGCGGCGAGGTAGAGCAGGGCCGGGGAACCCAGGCCACCGGCGCCGACGACGAGGATCCGTGCCGAGCGCAGCCTGCGCTGACCCAGGCTGCCCAGGCCGGGCAGGAGCAGGTGCCTCGCATAGCGGGTGCGCTCCGCGGCGGTCAGCTCGGGGCCGGGGGGCACCAGGGCGGGTCGTGCCATGGCGCGCACCCTACGACACCGGTCTGCAGGGGATTCCGCCGCGCGGAGCTACTCGTCCGTAGGATGCAGTCGACACCAGCCCGGCCAGAAGGATTTCATGACCAGCACCCACACCGCACGGGGCCAACGGATGCCGCGCAGCGCCCGACGGGCCCAGCTGCTCGACGCCGCCCAGGCTGTCTTCGTCCAGTCCGGCTATCACGCAGCCGCGATGGATGAGATCGCCGACCGCGCAGGAGTCTCCAAACCGGTTCTCTACCAGCACTTCCCCGGTAAGCTCGACCTCTACCTCGCATTGCTGGACAAGCACTGCCACACCCTCGAAGGCCTCGTCGGGGAGGCCCTGGCGACCAGCACCGACGACAACGAGGCACGGGTGCACGCCACGATCGCCGCCTACTTCGACTTCGTGTCACGCGAGGGCGCCGCGTTCCGGATGGTCTTCGAGTCCGACCTCACCAGCGTGCCGCAGGTGCGATCGCGCCTCGACGCCCTGGAGCTGAGCTGCGCGGAGGCGATCGCCGAGGTCATCGCGGAGGACACCGGCGCCGACGACGAGCGTGCCCTGATGCTCGGCTCGGCCCTCGCCGGGATGGCCCAGGTGGCTGCTCGGCACTGGCTGGCCCACGACGGATCCGTCTCCGAGGAGGAGGCGGCCCGCACCACGAGCACCCTCGCCTGGCGAGGCCTGGGCGCGTTCCCGAAGGTCGGTCACCCGTCCTGATCCGGCGCGGGGCGCGACCGCACCACGACGCAGCGGAATGCCGCGAGGTCGGCGCGGGTTAGCCTGTGCCCGACCACGACGCCACGCGCCGTGCCCCGTCGACGAAAGGTTGTGCCCCGTGGAGGTCACCATCGGTGTCCAGAACGTCGCCCGTGAACTGAGCATCGAGACCGAGTCCGACACGGCCTCGGTCACCGCAGCGGTGCAGGCTGCTCTCGAGCCCGGCGGGGTCCTTCGCCTCACCGACTCCCGTGGCCGGGAGGTCTTCGTGCCCGGCGCGGTTATCGGCTGGGTGCAGCTCGGCGAGGCGGAGAAGGGGCGCGTCGGCTTCGGCCTGACGCCCTGACCTCACTGTTCGCCGAAACCTCCCAGCGCGCCCGCCCCACAACGCGGCCCTGATCCAATATATTTGTGCCGGGCCCGGCAGATCCGGGTGCGGTAGATCCCGACACACCGCCTCAGCTCGAAACCCAACCGACACCACCATTCGTGGGCCGCGGCCCCGGAAGGAGTCCCCAATGCTCTGGACCATCATCATCACCGTCATCTTCGGCGCCATCATCGGCGCCCTGGCCCGGCTCGTACTGCCGGGCAAGCAGAACATCTCCACCCTCGTCACCGTGATCCTCGGCATCCTCGGTGC
>JBDSVV010000120.1:0-6977 GCA_039927035.1 Ornithinibacter sp.
AGGTGGCCGGGAACTCGCGGCGTGCGTTGTCGGCGACCTTGCGCAGCATCCAGGCGTCGACACCGCCACCGATGACCCCGCCGAGCACCGGCACGGCGCGGCCGAAACGGGTGAAGGTGTTCTTGCCGACCGAGGCCAGCAGCCGGAAACCGACGCCCTTGCGCACGACCATCGCGGCCGGCCCGGGAAGTCGTTGGGCCGCGAGGTTGGTGATGCCGCCGGCCGGGACCGCTGCGCCGGCCTTCGCGAGGAGGTCGTCCGCGTCGGCCCCCACGAGCGTGAGGAGCACCGCAGACCGGATCTGCTGCTGGCCAATGTCGTAGCCGCGAAGTCGCGCGACCGCTGCGGTCATCCGGGTGGCGAGCACGTAGAAGGAGAGCACGTTGACCGGCAGTGCCACCGGCATCGTCACGAAGCCCCCGAGGCTGGTGGCGAAGCCCTCCGCCCCGCCCATGAGCACGTGCTTGCGCACGACGGAGGCGACGGCGGCCTCCCGGTCGCCCCCGCTGGAGCGCAGGGCGGAGTCCGCGACGTCGGCCGCGGAGTCGAACCATCCCTTGCCGTCGACCCCGATGTCCAGGACATTCTCGACGATACGGACGGCCTGGTTGCCCACCAGCCCGGCGTCCTCGCGTCCCTCGCTCGCGCGGTCGAGCGCGCTGCGGACGTCCTTGACGACGTCGATGGTCTTTTCGCTGCGTCCAGTTCGTGAAGTCACCGAGACATCGTGCCACGCACCACCCCGGCTCGGGTGCCCGCGCACCACGCTGAGGGTGCCCGGCCCTAGTCTCGGGGCATGCTCCCCGGTGACGTCGCGGCATTCGTCGTCGGGCCGGGTGTGGGCGGCACACAGCAGGCTGCCCTCCTGCGGGGTGGGGGATGCCGGGTGGGCGCGCTGGCCGACCTCGTGACCGAGGCCGCCGAGGTGGAGCGCGCGAGCCACCCGCGGTGGGTCTGGTGGTCCGCGGAGTCGGGCGCCACCGCCCTCGTCGAGGCCGGCATCCCGGTCAGCCGCGCCTGGGACGTCGCCGAGGCGCACCGGCTGCTGCACGGCGGGTGGGCAGCGGACCCGGGAGTCTGCTGGGCGGCCGCCCACGGCATCCCGCTCGACACGATGCCCTCGGCGCCGACCGACGACCTGTTCGAGTTCGCCGCCGCCGGCACCGCGCCCGGCGCGGACCACCTCCTCGACGCCGGTGGCCACCTGCGCGGGGACACCGAACGGTGGTTGGCGGATGCCGGGCACCTCCCTGCGTGGGCCGCCGCCGCCCTGGAGACGGCGCACCTCCAACACGACGCCTGCGAGCGCACCGGTGCCCGGTTGGTGGCGACGGCCTACTCGGAGTCGGCTGCCGCGCTGCTCTGCCTGGAGCTGCGCCGCGACGGCCTGCCGATCGACCGGGCACGCACCGAGGAGCTGCTGGTCGCTGCCACCGGCCCCCGCACGACCAGCGATGCCGAGGAGCGCGCGGCACGCCGGGCCCGCGACCACGACGTGTTGCGACACGTCCCGGGCCGCGAGTCCACCGACCTTCGCAACCCGCTCCAGGTGCGTGAGCTGCTCGCGGCCGTCGGGGTCGACGTGCCCAACACCCGCAAGTGGGTGCTCGAGCCGTTTCGCGGCGTCCACCCCGTGGTCGACGCCCTGCTCACCTGGCGACGCGACGAGCGGATCGCCACGACCTACGGCTACCGCTGGCTCGACACCCACGTCGGCCCCGACGACCGGCTCCGGGGCCGGTGGACAGCGTGCGACGGCGCCGCGGGGCGGATGACGGCGGAGAACGGCCTGCACAACCTCCCGGTCTCGTTGCGCTCAGGGGTCGCGGCCCACCCCGGCCACGTCTTCGTGCGGGCCGACCTCGGACAGATCGAGCCACGCGTGCTCGCCGTCGTGTCCGGCGACCCGGTGTTCGCCGCAGCCACCCGCGATGACGACCTCTACGCGCCGGTGGCCCGCAGGCTCGGCGTGGAGCGGCCGGTGGCCAAGATCGCGGTCCTCGCGGCGATGTACGGCCAGCGCAGCGGGGCGGCGGGCGAGGCGCTGGAGGGGCTCGAGCGGGCCTACCCGATCGCCATGGGGTTGCTGGACCGGGCGTATGCCGCGGGGCGGGCGGGAGCGCCACTGCGCACCTTCGGTGGCAGGCTGGTCCCCACGGGACGGTTCCTCGCGAGCAGTCCGATCGGCAGCGACCCGGCGCTGGATGCCGCCCGCGGACGGTTCGCCCGCAACGCGATCATCCAGGGTGCCGCAGCCGAGCTGTTCAAGGCGTGGGTGGCGACGGTGCGCGCGAGCGCCCGAGACCTTGACGCGCAGGTCGTGCTCTGCCTGCACGACGAGCTGCTCCTGCACGTGCCGGAGCAGGCCGCCGAGGAGGCAGCGAACCGGGTGGACCAGGCGCTGCAGGACGCGTCACGCCGATGGTCCGGGGGCGCGCCGGTGCGCTTCGTCGCCGACACCAGCGTGATCAGGGCGTGGTCGGAGGCGAAGGACTGAACCGGCCGGGCCCGGTGAGGAGCGTCGGGTCACACGGTGTCGTCGTCGGAGACGGTGCGCAGGAAGTTCTCGAACTCCTCGCCGAGCTCGTCCGCGGAGGGGATCTGGGTGGCCTCGGTGGCGAGCAGGTTGGGTCGCTGCTGACCCTGCACATAGGCGTCGTACTGCTGCTCGAGCGCCGCCACGACGGCACGGGCCTCGTCGTTGCCCTCCACCTCTGAGGCGATGGCGCGCTGGTTGACCCCGGCCTTGGCGACGAGGTCGTCGTTGGGGAGGTTCAGCCCGGTGACGTCGACGACGGCGTTGAGCGCCGCGAGCGCCCCCTCGGCGAACTCGGCACCGGCGAGGTAGTGCGGCACGTGGATGGCGAAGCCGACCGAAGGGTGCCCGGACTCACCCAGGCGCAGCTCGATGAGTGCCCCGATCGATGCGGGCACCTGCACCCGGCCGAAGGGCGAGGTCGCCTCGCCGATGAGCGAGGGGTCGGTGGCGTGCGCGGTCATCCCGACGGGCCTGGTGTGCGGCACACCCATGGGGATGCCGTGAGTGGTCACCACGAGGGTCACTCCGAGCGCGACGACGAGATCGCGAACTGCCTCGACGACCCGCTCCCACTGGAAGTCCGGCTCGGGACCGGTGAGGAGGTAGTAGGTCTGGCCGTCGCGGTCGGTGAGCCGGTGCAGGAGCATCGTGGGGTCCTCGTACTCCTCCCACCGGTTGGTGTCGAAGACCATCGCCGGGCGCCGCGCCCGGTAGTCCAGCAGCTGGTCGATGTCGAAGGACGCGACCACCTCGGGGTCGCCGGTCTCGATGAGGTGCTCGCTGAGCATGCGCTGGATCTCGCCGGCGTCGATGAACCCACCGAGGGCCACGACGAGCACGCCGGGGCGCGGCTCGCTGAGGTCCGCATCGGTCTCGAAGCGGTAGAGGTCAGACGGGTTCTGCACGACAGGGGCCTTTCACGACGGTTGGCTCGTCTGGGGTGAACGCCCGGGCGCCCCCCGAGGATTCCCGGCCACGGCGGCGATCGCCGCGAGGGCCCGTTTCTGCGACACCGGCCTGGTGGTGCCCAGGGACTGGGCGAAGAGACTGACCCGCAGCTCCTCCACGGTCCACGCGATGTCGACGACGTCGGCGGAGCGTCGCCGCTGGGCGGGCAGCCCGTCGAGCAGGTCGGCGTAGGCCGACTCCACCGTGTCGATGCTCTCCTGAAGGACCGCTTCGCGAGGGTTTGTCGTGGCCCGCTCCAGCCGGTGCTGGGCGGCGCGCAGGTAGCGCTGGAGGTCCCCGAGCCGGTCCACACCGCTGGCCGCGACGAATCCCGGCCCGAGGAGCCCGCTCACCTGGGCGAGGACGTCCGCCCGGGTGGCGGCGGTGCGTGGTGCGGCTGCCCCGGCGGCGAGCGCGTCCAGCGTGCGGAGCACCTGGGCCCGCAGCGCCAGCACGGGCTCGACCGCCTCGATGACGCTGAGCACCCGGGTGGCGGCGTGGGTCCGCACGGCCGCCAGCGCCGCGGCATACGCGTCCTGGGTGCGGACCGGGCCGCTGACGTGCTCGGCGACGATGGCGTCCACGGCGGCGTCCAGGCAGTCCTGGAGCAGGGCCGGCACCGAGCCGTGCGGGTTGTCGGCGAGTGCAAGCTTCTGGGCGTTGCTCAGACGGGCGAGCACCCGCTTCCACGGGGCGGTGGTGCCGAGCAGGAGGAGACGGCGGACCCCGGCCCGGTGCGCCGCCTCGGCGGTGCCCGCGTCGGCAAGCACCCGGAGGGCGACACTGGCACCCTCGTCGACGAGGGCCGGGTGACCGATGACGCTCTGACCCCCGGCTCTGCCCTCGAAGGTCTCGGGCACCTCCTCGATGCTCCAGGTCGTCAGCCCGGTGCGCTCCAGGGACCGGCCAGCCCGCGCCATCCCCTCCCGCACGGCTCCACCAGCGCTGGGACGAAGCGCCTCGAGGTCCTTGCCTCGAGCGACGACCCGGCCCCCCGAGGCCTCGATGCTGAAGGTGACCCGCAGGTGGTCCGGCACTCGCGGAACGTCCCACTCCCCCGGCGCGATGCCCACCCCGGTGCGCTCACGCAGCACCCGCGCCAGCTCGTCGGTCAACGACCCGCGAGCGGGGTCCGCCTCGGCAAGTGCTGCCCTCGCGTGGTCGGGGGTCGGCACGAAGTGGCGGCGGGTCGACTTCGGCAGCGACTTCAGCAGGGCGACCGCGAGGTCGCCGCGCAGGCCGGGCACCTGCCAGTCGAAGCCGTCGTCACGCACCCGGTTGAGCACCGCGACGGGCACGTGCACCGTCACCCCGTCGGCAGCCTCGCCCGGGGAGAACTGGTAGGTCACGTCGAGCTCGAGGTCGCCCTGGCGCCCGGTGCGGGGGTAGTCCTCGGCCGAGACGCCCTCGCCCGCGTCGGAGGTGAGCAGCTCCTCGGTGAGGGTCAGCAGGTCGGGCCTGCGGCGCCGCTCGCCCCGCCACCACCGGTCGAAGTGGCGCTCGCTCACGACGTCGGGCGGGATCCTCGCGTCGTAGAAGGCGTGGACCACCTCGTCGTCGACCACGATGTCGCGGCGGCGAGCCTGCTCCTCGAGCTCGGCGACGCGGGCGAGGGTGCGCAGGTTGTCGCGCCAGAAGTCGTGGCGGGTGTCCCAGTCGCCCTCGACCAGCGCCGAGCGCAGGAAGATCTCTCGGGCGGCCTCGGGGTCGATGCGGGCGTACTGGATGGTGCGGTCGGTGACGAGCGGCACGCCGTAGAGCGTCACCCGCTCGGTGGCGACGGCCGCCCCGGCCTTCTTGCTCCACCGCGGCTCGCTGACGTGCCGCGCGACGACGTGGGCGCCCGCCTCCTCGGCCCACTCGGGCTCGATGGCGGCGTTGACCCTGGCCCACAGCCTGGTCGTCTCCACGAGCTCGCCGGCCATCACGACGTCGGGCTGCTTGCGGAACAGGCCGGAGCCGGGGTTGATGCCGAACCGGGCACCGCGCGCACCGGCATACTCCCGCTTCGCCTGGTCGCGGACCCCGACGTGCGAGAGCAGGCCGGCGAGCAGCGCCTTGTGGATGGTGTCCCAGTCCGGCTCGGCGTCGCGTGCGGCGGTGGCGAGGTCGGGGTCGATCCGCGCCGACCGGCAGGCATGTCGCAGCTGGGAGTGGAGGTCCTGCCACTCCCGGATGCGCAGGAAGTGGAGGTACTCCGCCTTGCAGGTGCGGCGAAACGCACTGTGCGACAAGTCCTTCTGCTGCTCCTTGAGATAGCGCCAGAGGGCGAGGAACGAGGCGAAGTCCGAGGTCTCGCTCTTGAAGCGGGCGTGTGACTGGTCGGCCTGGGCCTGCTTGTCGACGGGTCGCTCGCGCGGGTCCTGGATCGAGAGGGCGGCGACGATGACGAGCACCTCGCGGGTGCAGCCCAGCCGCCCGGCCTCGACGACCATCCGGCCGAGCCGAGGATCCAGTGGCAGTCGTGCGAGGGTGCGACCGGATGCCGTGAGCCTGCGTCCGCGGCCGCGGTGCCGACCGCGGCCCTGTTCCCCCGTGGCGAAGGCGCCGAGCTCCTCGAGCAGCCTGATGCCGTCGGCGACCTGCCGCGGGTCCGGGGCGTCGACGAACGGGAACCGGGCGAGGTCGCCCAGCCCGAGCGAGGTCATCTGCAGGATGACCGCGGCCAGCGAGGTGCGCTGCACCTCGGGCTCGGTGAACTCCGGGCGCGCCTCGAACTCCTCCTCGGAGTAGAGCCGGATGCACACGCCAGGGGCGACCCGACCGCATCGACCGGCGCGCTGGGCAGCGCTGGCCTGGCTCACCGGCTCGATCGGCAGGCGCTGCACCTTGGTGCGCTGGCTGTAGCGCGAGATCCGCGCGGTGCCGGTGTCGACGACGTAGCCGATGCCGGGCACCGTCAGCGAGGTCTCGGCGACGTTGGTTGCGAGGATGATCCGCCGGCCCCCCGAGCGGTGGAAGACCCGGTGCTGCTCGGCGCCGGAGAGCCGGGCGAAGAGCGGGAGCACCTCGGTGCCCGGGAGCCGCAAGCCGTTCAGTGCCTCGGCGGCATCGCGGATCTCCCGCTCGCCGCTGAAGAACACCAGGATGTCGGTCGCGTCCGGGCTGGGCGGTGCCTCGGTCCACAGCTCGGTCACGGCATCCACGACGCCGGTGACCTGGTCCCGCTCGGCGACGACGTGCCGTCCGTCGGGGTGCAGCTCCAGGAGCGGCCGATAGCGCATCTCGACGGGGAAGGTGCGACCCGAGACCTCGATGACGGGCACCTCGCGCACCGCCTCCCCGCGCTCGTCCGTCGCGAAGTGCTGGGCGAACCGGGCGGGGTCGATGGTCGCGGACGTGACGATGACCTTGAGGTCGGGCCGGCGCGGGAGGAGCTGCTTGAGGTAACCGAGGATGAAGTCGATGTTGAGGCTGCGTTCGTGGGCCTCGTCGATGATGATCGTGTCGTATCGGCGCAGGTCCCGGTCGCGCTGCAGCTCGGCGAGCA
>JBDSVV010000121.1:0-5311 GCA_039927035.1 Ornithinibacter sp.
CACGGTGGGATCTGCGTCCTCCCACCCACTGCAGAGCCACCCCAGGCCCTCCAGTCGAGCGAGGATCGGGTGCACGGTGCCACTGGGGAGGACGGCCAACGCGCCGATCTCCAAGCCGTAACGGGGAGCGTCCGGGTCGTGGAGGAACACCTCGAGCACCGATCGCGTCGGTGCCGTCATCCGCAACTCCCCGGAGCCCATGATCTTACTCTACCTAGGGTCACGATCGTTGTCCACGGGTGAGACATGCACCTGCGGCTCCTCCTGCCAGAACCTGCCGAACATCAGCGGAGGCTTTACCTGAATGCCGCTATGTGTGAGTTGCGTTGCACGGGATGCTCGCGTGCCTGCTGCCCGCCCCATGGTGGGGTCCCGCTCGTGAACGCGAAGGTCAGAGTCCCCAGCAACGCCCTTACTTTAGGCGGCTGGAAGGGTCAGATGGAGATCGTCGGCGACGTTCTTCGGATCGTCGGCGAGGACCGAGCGAACAAGACTTGAGATCGACTGTTCTCAAGTGAAGCGCTGCTCCTTCAACTCCAGAGACGGGGTGTGGGCGATCCCCATGAAGGTTGGCATAAAGCTCCATCTCCAGACTTCAGGCCCGCTGCTATCTGCAGACCGAAGCCAAGCTGGGCGCGATGCGACCGACTCCATCGTTGAACTGCTTGCGAAGCACGGCGTACGCGGCTTCTCGGTCTGAGCATCGTTGATCCGCATCTGCCGCGGCCAAGGTGGCCGCTATTGCCGCCGGCAGTGTCAAACGGCGGATGGTTGCGGCGTGGCGCCCCTGGCGCCATAATGGCGCCATGCCCAGTGTTCAAATCAAGGACGTGCCCGAGAGCACCCACGCGGTGTTGCGCCAGCGAGCCGCCGCTGCGCACCAGTCGCTGCAGGAGTACCTGCGCTCTCGCCTGATCGCCGAAGCCAGCCAGCCGACGCTGGAGGAGGTTCTCGACCGGGCCGGCGGGCGCTCCGGCGGCTCGGTCGCACTCAAGGACGCAGTGAGCACACTTCAGGGGGACCGTGCTCGTCGTTGATGCCAGCGTCCTGTCTATCGCGCTGGCCGACGACGGCCCGGACGGAGACGCCGCCCGAGCTCGGCTCCGCGGCGAGGTGCTGGCCGCGCCGGAACTTGTGGACCTCGAGGTGGCCTCCGTGCTGCGTCGTCAGAACCGTGCGGGGCTGCTCGACACCCGCAGGGCGGGCTTGGCGCTGACCGACCTGGCGGTGGTGCCGATGCACCGGGCCTCGCACCTCTCCTTACTGGGCCGGTGTTGGGAGCTGCGGGACAACCTGACCACCTACGACGCCGCCTACGTCGCACTTGCCGAGGCCCTGGACGCGACCCTGCTCACCGGCGACCGACGACTGGCCCGCGCGGCCGGGCCCACCTGCATCATCGAGCTGCTCAGAACTCATCGCTGAGCGGACCGTGATGCCGCGGATCTGCCGCGGCTCGCGCGGTGTTGGTCGATCAGATGGAGGAGTCTTGACCAGGCCCAAGCCGCCGGTTGGCGTCCATGACGCCGTGGCGCACAGCAAGGCGGATCACGAAATAGAGGACGAAGGCTGGAACGATCGCGAGGACCAAGAGGTAGAGCAGCTCGAAAGGATGCAGCGCCATACCCGCGACCGTACCGGTGCCCGGAGATCTCTGCATGACGAAGGGGCGGCCGACCAACGACGATCGTGCATCAACGTCCGGACGTGCCGCGCTGGGTGTGGATTGACGCGCCGGCTGTGTCGGCGGACTCTGGGAGATGGTCACGTCGGAGCACGTCTTTCCTGTTCTTCTTCCGCCGGTCTAACCGGCTTCGCCGTGCGGTTGGCGGCATACCTGGCCCGCTTTCGGGCCCAGTCGCGTGTTCACACCGATTCGGACGTGCGGTGCTTCCTCATCTGGCGTCAGGAGCGGCAGCTGGATCCGTTGGCTGCGCAGCGTCCCCATGTCGAGTTGTACGTGCGGTGGATGCCGGAAGTTCGACCGTTTACGCCCTCCACGGATAGCCGTCGGATGACGGTAGTAGTGGGCTTCTACCGGACCTGCGTCATCGACGGGGTGTTGGAGCACTCCCCGGCGGAGTACGTGCGCCGCCCAAACGTCCCGGCTGAGTCATCCACCTTGGGCCTGACTCACCTCCAGTTCGAGGCGATGCTCGCGACCGCCCGGCTGTCGTCCAACCTCAACGACTTCGCCCTGGTCGCCATGCTCGGCCTGTTGGGCCTGCGGATCTTCGAGGCCTGCGGGGCGAACATCGAGGACTTGGGCCAGGAACACGGCCACCGCGTCCTGAAGGTCCGTGGCAAGGGTGGAAAGTTGGTGCTCACCCCGCGCTTCCTCCGGCGGTATCCCGCGCAATCGAAAGAGCCGTGGGCGAGCGGGAGAACGGGCCTATCCTGCGAACCCGGCGCGGCGCCCGGATGGACCGCCACTGTGCCACCAGACGGCTGCACCGCCTCGCCGACACGGGAGGGGTGCACGCCGCGCTCATCCACCCGCACATGCTGCGCCATACCTTCGTCACCGCCATGCTCGACGCCCGCGTGGACCTGCGCGACGTGCAGATCGCCGCCATGAGGGCGAACCCGAAGAACGTGCGCTACACCGACCTCCACACGGTGTGCGAGCAGTACTTCGGTCCGCCGCGCACCACCGGAGGATCACACGCCGTGTTCCGAACCCCGTGTCCCGGGGACCCCCGGGTGAACATCCAGAAGGACCACGGACTGGCCAAGGCCCACCAAGTCAGGCAGGTCATCGCCGCGATTGAGAAGAAGGAGGACCACTGATGCCGAGCCCGCGCGCTGCTGACATCTCTCACTACACCTACCGGGTCACCTGGTCCGCGGAGGACCACGAGTTCGTCGCGACCTGCCTGGAGTTCCCCTCCCTGTCCTGGCTCGCACCAACCCAGGTAGACGCACTGAACGGCCTGGAGCAAGTCATCGCAGAGACCATCACCGACATGAGCGCCCAGGACGAACCCATCCCCGATCCGTTGTCCGAGCGCACGTTCTCCGGCAAGTTCAACCTCCGCGTCGGAGAGACCCTCCACCGACGCCTCGCCATCGAAGCAGCCGAAGAGAAGCTGAGCATCAACCAACTCATCATCCGGCGACTCAACACAGTGAGCTAAAGACAAAACGTCCCGTCTTGCCGCATGTGTGTCCTTCGGGGTCAGGTCAGTAGCGCGATGAGCACGGCCGCTGTCACTGCGGTGACTACACCAAGATCGTCGATCCTTCCGACCTTGTCGGCACCACCCGTAGCCACCGATCGAATGAGGAACCACGCTCCGATGCAGAGAGGAGCGGCCATCAGGGAGATGCCTATCGCAGTCGGGGACTCGAAATTGCTGACCTGCTCGAGGATCGCATCGAAGGCGATGGCGACAATTGCGCTAGGAACGAAAGAGGCAGCTGCCGCCAAGGACCACCAAAGGACGTTGGTCACGCCCGTGGACGACGCAACCTTCAGCTTCCGCTTCGATCTTGGCGACCGGCCGCAGTCGACCCTTCTTTCGCAGGACCGCGAGCCTGACGTAGATCGGGCCGACCAAGACTGAGCGCACGGGCCACAGGATATGGCTTCGGATGACCCTCAATCCGCGCTCCGAGGCGAGCGGGAGACCCCGTGTCGAACATCCGCTCGTGCCGCTTGTTGCGCCGATGTGGGGCCGTTCGGAAACGCAACGTCCTTGGGATGAGGTAGTTCGTGCGCGAAGGGGGAGCGTGGGCCATGATGGGCGCCATGGCATCGAGGGTGGACAAGAGCGCATTTCTCATGCTGCTCATTCCGACGGCGATCGTGGTGGTTGGGCTGGTGTGGGCCTTAGCGACCAGGGACCTACGAGTCATTGTCTCCATGGTGCTCGTCGCTGGGGCGCTCGTCGTGGGCTTCGTCCAAGCTCGCCGGGCTCGCCGCAGCGCCGATCCGAGGAGGTGAACGACGAGAACGAACGAGAAGGCCGTGCGGCTAGGACGGTCGAAGCGCACACTCGTGCCGCCGGTCGGGTCGACGCCCGGACCTGCGGATGGGGGCACCGGACAGCATTTGTGAGTGTGGCGCCGCGGCTATCCTCGTTCCCAATGAAGATCGTCCAAGTCAAGATCCCGTGCACCGACCTTCGCGTCAGTGCCGCGTGGTACTCGGCGTTGCTTGGCTTGAAGCATCACCGCGAGTTCGTCGAGGAGGGCGACGTCGCTGGGGTCGTGCTTCTTCATTCCGACGGATGGGTGCTGGGTCTGCGTCTGCGCACCCGAGTGCCTGGGCAGCCAGTTCTTGAAGGTTTCGATCTGCTATCACTGAGTGTCGAGGATCGCGTCGAGCTGGAGGCCGTGAAGGCACGAGCGATGAGTCTGGGGGGTTGGGTGAGCGACATCATCGACCGTGGTGAGGATGGCCCAGCGCTTGACGTGTTCGATCCTGATGGCACGGCCATTCGCTTCCTCGCTCCGGGCACACCCGATGCGGCTGGCTTCGTCGGCGTCGAATTCCAGCAGGACCGTCCGCCAACTTTCTACGACGAGCGACGGGTCTGAATGACGAGCCGCTCAACTGGGTGGTCCGTCTTCCGACTGTGCCTCGACTGGAAAGCAACGGTGGGCCAGCCTCACTTGCGCGGTTGACCGTGAAGCGCCACACATCGTGGTCATGCGCATCGAACCCCTGCGTGAGGTCCGAGACCATTTCAGCGACGTCATCGACCGGGTCGAGCGCGAGCACGAGCGAGTCACCGTCACCGGCAACGGACGCGCCGCCGCGGTGATCCTCAGCCCCGAGGACCTGACCGAGCTCGAGGAAACCCTGGCGGTTCTGAGCGACCCGCAAGCATTGGCCGACATCCGTGCGGCGGATGCCGCCTACGCCAGCGGCGACGTGGTCCGCGGGATCGACGCCGTGCGCGCCCTGCGCCCGTGACCGAAGGGGAGCCCAATGAACTGGTGGTGACCCCCCCCTCCCCCCCGCGGCGCGAGCGATCCGCACGAGGCTGCCTGGGCCCGTCGCGGCTGCAGTGATCGAGTTCATCGCCACGGCGCTGGTCCAGAACCCTCAACGGGTCGGTAAGCCGTTGCGCGGAGACCTCGCGGGCATCCACTCCGCTCGCCGCGGCACCTACCGGGTCCTCCACCGCATCAACGAACCTCGACGAGAGGTGATCGTCCTGCGAGTTGACCACCGCAGCGATGCCTACCGTCGGCCCTAACGAACCACAGAGGGACGGCCACACCGGAACCTCCTGTCCTGCCGCCGGTGGTGCCGAATAGGGGACGTTGATCGCCGTGGCTGACGACGCATGCCGACGGATCG
>JBDSVV010000122.1:0-2701 GCA_039927035.1 Ornithinibacter sp.
CGCATCGACCCTAGCCCCGCCTCGACCAGCCGGGCATGTCCCCGGCGAGGACCGCCGTCCGCACCGCTCAGCCGTAGGTGTCGCGCGGGCCGCGGCCGTCCTGCACCCGGCGCGACCCCCGCGACCACGAGGGGGCGCTGGGTCCGACCACCTTGATCTCGGTGACCGTCCCCTCCCCGACGTCGGCGGCGAGGCGGGTGAGCAGGGAGGAGGACAGCAGCCGCAGCTGGGTGGCCCAGGCGCTGGAGTCCGCGCGCACGACGAGCACCCCGTCACGGAACTCCACCGGGGCACAGTGCATCGAGATCTCCGGCCCGACGATCTGCGGCCAGCGGCCGATGACCGCTCCCACCGCGATGTCGACACCCCAGCCACGGTCGGCGATGAACCGGTCGAGCTGGTCGCCGAGCAGCTTGGGGTCGCGACCAGCATCCGATCGCTGTGAGGTGGGCACGTCCTTGCTGCGGCGCTTGGGCTTCAGGCCCGGGCGCAGCCCTCGGGCGCGCGCGGCCGCCCGGACCCTGGCGAGGGCTGCAGCGGAGGCGACGTCGGGGTCGCCGATGAGCTGCTCGGGGTCGGGCTCGCCTGAGGCAGCGGAACCCCCGTCGAGACCCTGCAGACCTTCTCCTGCTCCACCGGATGTGTCGGGATCAGTCAACGGGGGTCACCGAGCCCAGGCTCACCGAGAAGGTGGGGCCGACGAGGCCGCTGGGCACGTCAGCGGGCACCGCAGCGGTGATGAGCACCTGCTCGCAGTCGGCGACCATCTCGGCGAGGCGCTCGCGCCGGCCGGTGTCGAGCTCGGCGAAGACGTCGTCGAGCACGAGCACCGGGTCGTCGCCGAGGTCGTGACGCAGCAGCTGGAAGGCCGCGAGCTTGAGCCCCAGCGCGAACGACCAGCTCTCACCGTGGCTGGCATAGCCCTTCGCCGGGAGCTCGCCCAGGGTGATCACGACGTCGTCGCGCTGCGGCCCCACCAGACTCACCCCGCGCTCCACCTCCTGGCCGCGCACCTCCTCCAGCGAGGCGAGCATCTCGGCGCGCAGTTCCTCGATCTCGGGCACCTCGCCGGCTGCGAGGCGCTCGGCGGTCGCAGCACGCAGCGAGGAGCGATAGGACAGACGCGCGTCGGACTGCCCGCCGCTCACCTCGTCATACGCCTTCCCCAGCAGCGGCCCGAGGTCGCGCAGCAGCCGCAGTCGGGCATAGAGCAGGTGGGAGCCGACCTCGGCAAGCTGGGAGTCCCAGACATCCAAGGTGTTCAGCGCCGAATCGCGCTCTGCCACAGTGTCTTTTCCCAAAGTGTCTTTCCCAGCATCGTATGCCGGTCGTGAGCCTCGGCGACCGCGCCGGAGCACCGGTGCCGCAGACTTCAGCAACGCCCCGCGTTGCTTGAGGATCTTGTCGTAGTCCGAGCGGACCCCCGCCCACCGCGGCTGCCGGGCCACCAGGAGGTCGTCGATGAAGCGCCGGCGCTCGCTGGGGTCACCCTTGACCAGGGCGAGGTCCTCCGGAGCGAAGAGCACCGTGCGAAGGGTGCCGAGCACGTCCCGCGGGCGGGACATCGGAGAGCGGTTAAGCCTGGCCCGGTTCGCCCTCCCGGGCGTGACCTCCAGCTCGATGAGGGTCTCGCGCCCGTCGCGCACCACCGCACCGCGCACGATGGCCTGCTGGGCCCCGAACCGCACCAGCGGCGCGTCGGTCGCGACCCGGTGGCTGGACAGGCTCGCGAGGTATCCGATGGCCTCGACGAGGTTGGTCTTGCCTTGGCCGTTGAGCCCGACGAGCGTGGTGATGCCGGGCTCGAGGGGAAGCTCCGCGCTCTCGTAGCTGCGGAAGTCGACCACGGTCAGGTGCCGGACGTGCACCCCGACCTAGCCCTTCTTGGCGGTGCGCTTCCGGGTCGAGCCGGTGCCCGTCGTGGGACCGGAGGACCCGGCGCTGCCACCGGCGTGCCCCGAGCCGGAGGAGGGCCCGGCGGATGCCGCCTTGCGGCCCTTGACTGCCGCCGCCTTGGCCGAGCGCGGGTGCTTCTCCTTGCTGACAGCCTTCTTCGTCGCGGCGTCGGCACTCGCCGGGCCGGTCGCGTCCTCGTTGCGCAGCTTCTCGCCCTCCGCGATCGTCATCACCTGGTGCCCGCCGAACCCGCCGCGCAGCGCCGCGACGGCCTGCATGGTCGGGGAGGACTTCTGGCGGGAGGCGAAGCGGGCGAAGAGCGACGCGGAGATGACCGGCATCGGCACGGACATCTCGATGGCCTCCTCGACGGTCCACCGTCCCTCCCCGGAGTCGGAGGTGTAGTCCGAGACGTCCTCCAGGGTGGGATTGGCCTCCAGCGCGTCGACCATGAGGTCGAGCAGCCAGGACCGCACGACGGTGCCGCGGCTCCAGGCCTTGAAGGCGCCGGGCACGTTCTCGACGATGTCCTTCTTCATGAGCAGCTCGAAGCCCTCGGCATAGGCCGCCATCAGGCCGTACTCGATGCCGTTGTGCACCATCTTCGTGTAGTGCCCCGCCCCGACCTTGCCGGCGTGGACGAAGCCCTCGTCGCGGGGGCCCTCCGGGCGCAGCGCGTCGAAGATCGGCATGGCCTTGGTGACCCACTTCTTGTCGCCACCACACATCAAGCCGTAGCCGTTCTCCAGGCCCCAGATGCCGCCGCTGACGCCGCAGTCGACGTAGCCGATCTTCTTGGCCGACA
>JBDSVV010000123.1:0-4479 GCA_039927035.1 Ornithinibacter sp.
TGACACCGACAGCAAGGATGCTGATCGGTGCTGCTGGGATGCCGTCTTCGGGACTGGTGCCGCCCGGGGCGACGCCGACGGCGGCGATCTTGTCGACGATATCCAACCCGGCGCTCACCGTGCCGAACACGGTGTAGCCATTGGGGTCGGCGAGCGTGGAGTCACCATAGACGAGGAAGAACTGGCCACCGTTGCCCTTCTTGGCGTCGTTGGTGCGGGCCATCGCCAGGGTGCCGCGCGGGTAGACGCCGTCCTTGGGTGCGTTCTCGACCCCGAAGCCGTATCCCGGGGTCCCTGTTCCGGTGCCCGTCGGGTCGCCGCACTGCAGCACCTTCAGGGAGGCCGAGGTGGTCAGGCGGTGGCAGGGGGCGTCGAGCCAGTAGTTCTTCTGCGCGAGCTGCAGGAACGAGGCGACTGCCTGGGGCGCCTTGGCTCCGTCGAGCGTCAGCTCGATGTCACCGCAGTTGGTGGAGAGGGTCGCGATGTAGGTCTTGCCCATGGCGCGAGCGGCGTCCGGGAGCGTGAGCTCGGCACCGGTGCCCAAGGACGTCGGTGGCGTCTCGCAGCCAGCCAGGGTCGTCTTCGGCGCGTCGGCGGCATCGTTGGAGAGTCGGGTCCCGACGACGGCGAGGATGCCGAGGACGACGGCGACCGTCCCCAGGATGGCCCCGATCCGCAACCGGCGGGTCCGGTTGATCTCGCGCTGCGCGAGAGCCTTCTCCTGCTTCGCCAGGCGCCGCTTGGCGCGGTCGCGCTCCTGCTGCTTGGTCACCGGTCCTCCGTGTCATCGGGCCGACGTGCTCCTGCCGACGGCGGCCCAGTCTAGGAGAGGGCCGCGGGCTACGCTCACCCCGTGCTCGCCATCGCCTTCCCCGCCGCTGCCTTCGGGACCAACTGTTATGTCCTTGCGACCGGCCCGGGGGAGGAGTGCGTCGTCCTCGATCCTGGTATCGGCGTCGAGGAGAGCCTGCGCGAGGTGCTGACCGAGCATCGGCTGCGCCCCGCCGCCGTGCTGCTCACGCACGGGCACATCGACCACGTCTACTCGGTGGCGGCGGTCTGTGGGGGCGACACAGCGGCCTACATCCACTCCGAGGACCGCTACCGCCTGGCTGACCCCCTGGCGAGCATCGACCCGGGGACCCTGGCGATGATGGAGCAGCAGTTCGGCCGCCGCGCGACGTGGCGAGAGCCCGAGACGGTGGTCGAGATGCAGGACCGGGAGCGGCTCACCGTGGCCGGGCTGGGCATCGAGGTGCTGCACGCACCCGGTCACACCGAGGGTTCGGTGATGTTCGGGCTCGACGTCGTGCCGGACTGGCTGCCGGACGCCGAGGAGATCGACCGCACGATGCTCAGTGGCGACGTCCTCTTCGCGGGATCCATCGGGCGCACCGACCTGCCCGGCGGCGACCACGCAGCGATGCAGCGATCGCTTCGCGACGTCGTGCTGCCGTTGGCGGACTCCACCCTCGTGCTCACCGGTCACGGCCCGGCGACGACGATGCGCCGCGAGCGGGGCACCAACCCCTACCTGCGAGGATTGACCGCGTGAGTGCACAGGGCAAGGAGAGGCCCAAGGCGACGGCGCAGGCCAAGGTGACCCCGATCAGCGGGTTCCCCGAGTTCCTCCCCGCCGAGCGGCTCCTGGAGCTGCACTTCCTCGACGTCATCCGTGAGGTCTTCGAGCTGCACGGCTTCGCGTCCCTGGAGACCAGAGCCGTGGAGCCGGTGTCGCGACTGGTCGGCAAGGGTGGTGACGCCGACAAGGAGATCTACGGCATCCACCGCCTGGCCGACGGTGCCGGTGCCGACACCGACATGGGGTTGCACTTCGACCTCACGGTGCCGTTCGCGCGATACGTCCTGGAGAATGCCGGGAAGCTGGCCTTCCCGTTCCGTCGCTACCAGGTGCAGAAGGTCTGGCGTGGGGAACGGCCCCAGGAGGGCCGGTTCCGCGAGTTCACCCAGGCCGACATCGACGTCGTCGACGTGGGAGAGCTTGCACCGCACTTCGAGGCGGAGATGCCGCTCGTCATCGCGGAGGCGTTCCGCCGGCTGCCGGTGGGCGACTTCAGGATCCAGGTGAACAACCGCAAGATCCCCGAGGGGTTCTACCTGGGGATCGGGCTGACCGACGTCGCTGGCACCCTGCGGATCGTCGACAAGCTCGACAAGATCGGCGGCGACAAGGTCAGGGCGCTGCTCCGGGAGGCGGGCGCGAGCGAGGAGCAGGCCCAGCAGGTTCTCGCGCTGGCGTCGATCAGCAGCGCGGACCTGTCCTTCGTCGAGGAGGTGCGTGGGCTCGGCGTGCGCCACCCCACGCTCGAGGAAGGTCTGGAGTCCCTGGCGGCCGTCATCGCTGCAGGCCTTGAGCAGGCCCCCGGCACCCTCGTGGCCGACCTGCGCATCGCCCGGGGGCTCGACTACTACACCGGCACGGTCTACGAGACCCAGCTCGTGGGCTCCGAGGACTGGGGATCGGTCTGCTCCGGTGGCCGCTACGACTCCCTCGCCTCCGACGGGCGCACCACCTACCCCGGGGTCGGCATCTCCATCGGCCTCTCCCGGCTCGTGCACCTGCTCGTGACCAAGCGCGGCCTGACGGCGAGTCGCTCGACCCCGGCCGCCGTGCTCGTGGCGGTCGTCGACGAGGAGACCCGCGGTGCGTCGAGCCGGGTGGCGGCGGGACTGCGGGCCCGAGGCATCGCGTGTGAGGTCGCGCCGAGTGCGGCGAAGTTCGGCAAGCAGATCCGCTATGCCGACCGGCGCGGCATCCCGTACGTCTGGTTCCCCGAGGCGGGGGCCGAGGGCACCGACCAGGTCAAGGACATCCGCTCCGGTGAGCAGGTCGACGCGAACTCCACCACCTGGGTGTGCCCCGAGGCTGACCTCCGTCCTGGCGTCCTCACGCCCTGACGTCCCGGGGTCTGGAGCACCTCATGGGGGTGGGCGCAGGCCGCACTCGCGCAGCTCCAGGACGGCCAGGGCGCGCACCACGTCGCGATCCCCGCGACGCCAGGCCCCAGCGGGGTCCTCGCTGATCGTGGCGAGGCGTTGGAAGGGTTGGGTCGCCATGGCGCGCAGGGCGAACAGGTCAAGGTCGGGTTCGGCGTCGACGAAGCGTTGGGCGGCAGTTGCTCGCCGCACGAACCGCACCCGCAGCCAGACCCAGAGCAGCCCCACGATGAGGATCGGCACGGCTGCGGTCGTGAGCCCCAGGACCAGGGCCATCCGCTCGACGGCCGTGACCAGGTCACGCCCGGCATCCGCGATGTCGGTGCCCGCCCCAGCCGCTGAGCGGAACGGGGCGGCGATACGGTCATCGAGCAGCGGCAGGTTGTCGACGGAGTTCCCAGCGTCGGTCATCACCGATGTGAAGCCGGTGCCCGCGTCCTCGAGCCGGCGCCCGGGCGCAGCGAGCGCCAGGGTGGCGTCGTGAACCTTCGTGCCGACCCACACCCAAGCCACCACCCAGAGCAGGGCCGCGATGTCGGCCATCACCTGGCGGGCCCGCCTGACCGGTAGGTCGCTGTAGAGCTTCATGGGTCTCTCCCGTCGTCGGTCGGCCGATCGGCCCGGGTCTAGACTCGCATCGCGCTCGACCCGGAGCGCGCAGGCAGCGGCAACGGCGCCGCGGCGCACTCACGAGAACGGGGCTCGGTAACGTGAAGATCGGCATTCCCAGCGAGGTCAAGAACAACGAGTTCCGTGTGGGCATCACCCCAGTCGGGGTCAACGAGCTGGTCCGGCGGGGCCACGACGTCATGGTCCAGAAGGGTGCCGGGCTCGGCTCCTCGATCCCTGACGAGGACTACGTCTCGCAAGGGGCGACCATCCTCGCGTCGGCCGACGACGTGTGGGGCGCGGCCGACATGGTCATCAAGGTCAAGGAGCCCGTGGCGGAGGAGTATCACCGCCTGCGCGAGGGCATGACGCTGTTCACCTACCTCCACCTCGCCGCCGACCAGGCCCTCACCGAGGAGCTGCTCGCACAGAAGGTCACGGCCATCGCCTACGAAACCGTGCGGCTGCCCTCCGGGCTGCTGCCGCTGCTCTACCCGATGTCCGAGGTCGCCGGCTGTCTCGCGCCGCAGGTCGGCGCGCACTCGATGATGAAGGCCCAGGGTGGCCGCGGTGTGCTCATGGGAGGCATCGGTGGCGTGGCGAACGCCAAGGTCGTCGTCCTCGGTGCCGGCGTGGCGGGCCAGAATGCCGCGAACATCGCGTTGGGGATGGGCGCCGACGTCACCCTGCTCGACACCGACCTGGACAAGCTGCGACTGAGCTTCTGGCGCTATGACAACCGGGTCGCCCAGATCGCGTCCTCGGCGATGTCGGTGCGCGAGCAGGTACTCGGCGCCGACCTGGTCATCGGCACCGTCCTCATCCCCGGCGCCAGGGCCCCCAAACTCGTCACCGACGACATGGTCGCCCAGATGAAGCCCGGCTCCGTGCTCGTCGACGTCGCGATCGACC
>JBDSVV010000124.1:0-2508 GCA_039927035.1 Ornithinibacter sp.
CTGAGGGCGATCGCGGCATACCGTTCCTCGCGGTGGGTGGCGCCGTCCCAGAGGGTGCGCACGTCCTTTGCCCACCCGGCGCGGGTGGTCGGTGCCAGGAGCGGGTCGCGCAGGATCGGCCGGAGCAGGGCGCGCAGCTCGGGCGAGGTGATGCCCCGGTGCGGCATCACCGACTTCAGGTAGGCCTGCTGCGCGAGGGCCCGAGCGGGGTCACCGACCCCGGCGAGCACGCCACGAACCGCCCGCACGACGGCCGAGTCGGGTGCTCGATCGGTCGCCATGACAGCCACCTCAGCACACGACGCGAGGATCACGCCAGACCGAGTGCGGCGGCCTCCTCCCACAGCTCGTCGCGCACGCGCGGGTGGGCGGCATCGCGGATGATGTGCCGGCACTGGGCCTGCTGGTCATAACCCCACAGCTCTGCGACCCCGTGCTCGGTCACGATGGCGCTCTGCTGGAAGCTCGTCACCGGCTCGTCGACGAGGGGCACGACCGTGGAGACGTCGGCCTTGGGGTGCCAGGACCGCAGCGCGATGAACGCCTGACCGCCCGAGGAGTGCAGGGCGCCGACGATGAAGTCGGTCTGGCCGCCGAACCCGGAGTGGATGCGGGCCTTGATCCGGGAGGCGTTGGCCTGCCCGAACAGGTCGACCTCGAGCGCGGTGTTGACCGAGGTCATGGTCCGCTGGTGCGCGATGAGGCCCGGGTCGTTGGTGTGTTCGGTGCGCATCATCCGCACCCGGTGGTTGCCGTCGACCCAGTCGTAGAGCTCGCGCGAGCCGAAGACGAATGAGGTCGTCAGCGGGTGGTCCGCGTCGAGCGCCCCGACCTCCTCCAGCGCGAGTACCCCGTCGGAGAACATCTCGGTCCAGATCCGCAGGCCGCGGCGGCCGGTGAGGGCCCCGAGCGTGGCGTCGGGAACAGCGCCGATGCCCATCTGGAGCGTGGCGCCGTCGCCGACCCGGCTCGCGACGCGCTCGCCGATCGCCTGGCTCTCCGAATCCGGTGTCACGGGGGCGTGGACGGGGATCGGGGTGGAGACCTCGATCGCGAGGTCGACGGCCTCGATGGGCACCTGGGCGTCACCGTAGGTGTAGGGCATCTGGTCGTTGATGACGGCCACGACGCGACCGGAGCGGGCCCGGCATCCCTCGATGGCGGCGGGGAGCACGTTGACCTCGATGCCGAGACTCAGCTGGCCGTCGCGCGGAGGAGCGCAGTGCACGATGACGACATCCGGCGGGATGCGGCGTTGCAGCAACACCGGCACCAGCGAGAGGCGGCTGGGCACGTAGGACAGGTTGTGGTGGCGGCGCATGCCCGGCCCCACGAAGCACGTCTCGGCGGTGACGCCCTCACGGTCTGGGATGCCGGGGGGTGCGTTCAGCGCGTGGATCGTGAAGGTCTCCTTGTTCTCGTCCAGCGCCCGCACGGCCTCCCACGGAACGGCGACGTTGCCCGACACGACGACGCGGGGACTGCCCGGGAGGGAGGCGAACTGGCGACCGAGCTCTTCCACTGTCACGATCCTCATGACCCCATCCTCTCGCGATCGGGGCGCTGCGTCCGGTGAGGATCGGCTTGCCTCGGGCACCCCCGTTCCCCCCGGCGGGGGTGGCGCCGGGCGTACCGTGAAGACATGTGCCGCAACATCCGTCAGCTCCACAACTTCGCCCCTCCCGCGACGCCGGATGAGGTGGATGCCGCGGCTCTGCAGTACGTGCGCAAGGTCAGCGGGGCGACCCGCCCGTCCCAGGCCAACCAGAAGGCGTTCGGTGACGCCGTCCAGGAGGTCGCGCAGATCACCCAGCGGCTCCTCGACGCGCTCGTGAGCGCTGCCCCGCCGAAGGACCGCGATGTCGAGGCGACGAAGGCCCGCGCGCGGGCCGCTGAACGCTATGGGCGGGCGCCTGAGGGTGCGAAGGTCTCTCTGCGACCCTGACGGCTCCCTGCGGGGGTGTGGAGGGCGACACGCCCGAAAGTTTTTCCGCTCCACATGAGGTGGATGGTGTCCGAGCAGTTCAGGGGCCTGTGACGGGAGGGTTGGCGACATCCCTCCACAGGCTTCTCCACCGACGGTGCACAACACGTCCGGGCGTTTTCCCCATGATGTCCACATGCTGTCCACAGCCTTTCGGACCATCTTGGCGAGGGGTGTTGGCGGGGGTGGCCCCCGGCGCCTACGGTGACTCGGCGGAGGGTGTCGGTGGTCTCTGGTGAGGTGTCACCAGAGTTGACAGCCCCAGCTGTCACACGAGTGAGCGAGCCCGGCGGAGACCGGAATGTGAGGGGTTGGTCGGGTGTCCATCGTGGAGCTGAACGCAGCTTTCGGTGGCCGCTCCGAAAGCCCGCCGGACGATCGGGTGCCCCCGCAGGATCTGCACGCCGAGCAGTCGGTGCTGGGCTCGATGCTCATCAACAAGGACGCGATCGCCGACTGCCTCGAGGTGGTCAAGGCGCACGATTTCTACCGGCCTGCGCACGAGCTGATCTTCGACGCGGTGC
>JBDSVV010000125.1:0-5075 GCA_039927035.1 Ornithinibacter sp.
CGAGCTCGAGGCCTCCCTCGCGCAGGCGGAGCGGTCCTGGCTCAGCGCGCTGGCCAGCCAGGAGGATCGCGCCGACATGATCAGCCACCACCTCTGCCTCCACGACGACCCCGAGGTGGTCAACACCCACCTCGACCGGCTCCGAGCCGTGACGCCCGAGCAGGTCCTCGCCGCAGCAAGACGCTGGTTGCGCCCGGAGGCCCGCGCCGTGGTCGCCTACCTCCGCGCCGAACCCGACCCCGAATCCGAACCCGACCCCGCAGCCGAGGAGGTCGTGGCATGAGTTGCCCTGTGTCAACCTCGCCGGGTTTAGGCGGCCTGTTCGGTGGCCGCGTTGTGGACTCGTTGGAACGCTCGGTGCTGGTCGGGTTGGTAGCTGGTGTGGTCCTGCCAGCATCGCCAGATGATGTTGGCCCAGGCCCGGCCGAGGATTCGCACTGCGTGGGGGTGGTCGTGTCCGCGGTCTCTGGCGCGCTGGTAGAGGTCGGCGGCCCAGGGGTTGGCGTGTCGGGAGTCGCCGGCGAAGTCACACAGCGCGTCGCGCAGCTGATGGTCGGCGGACCATCGGAAGGTGACGGCCTTGACCTTGCCGGACTGGGGGGTCGAGGGGGCGGCGCCGGCCAGGCAGGCCAGGGAGTCGGCGGTGGGGAGCGGGCCTCGGGCGTCGCCGATCTCGGCGAGCAGGCGGGCGGCGCGCAGCATGCCCGAGCGTGGCAGCGAGGTGAAGATGTGCCGGTCGGGGTGGATGGCGAGCTGTTCGGCGATGCTGTCTTCGAGTGCGTGGATCTGGGTGCGCAGGGTGCCAAGGACCGCGATGAACGCGAGGGTTGTGGCGGCGTGGGTTGCGCTCTCGGGGCCGGTGGTTCCTCTGGGGGCGGCCAGGATCTTGTGGTGCAGCACCTCGGGGGGCACGCGCCCGGAGTAGGAGACCGTGGTGAGCCAGCGGGCCAGGCGGGTGGGGGTGAGCCAGTCGGCCTTGGTCTGGGTGGTGAACCGCTGCAGAAACGTCAAGCTGATCTGGGAGTCGAGCGCAGCGAAAAGGGCTGTGGCGGCGGGAAACACGAGTTGCAGGTGAGCCCGCAGCTGGTTCGCCGCTGCGACGCGGTGCTCGACCAGGTCGCGGCGGGCACGGACGGTGGCACGCAGTGCGGTGGTTGCCGCGCTGGAACGGACCAGCGGTGTCAAGCGGCGCCGGTCGGTGCGGACCACGTCGGCCAGCACGTACGCGTCGAACCGGTCGTCCTTGTTGCCGGCCGATCCGTAGCGGCTGCGCAGGTTCTTGACCTGGTTGGGGCTGATCACGAGCACGGTCAGCTCGGCCTGCAGGAGGGCCTGGACCACGGGACCGTCGCCGCGTTCGATGCCGATCTCGGACACTCCCGCGCCGAGCAGCCGCCGGACCAGGGCCTTGAGCCCGGCCGCGGTGTGTTCGATGGTGAACCGGTCGGTGACCTGTCCCTCGGGATCGACGACGCAGACTGCGTGGTCGTCCTGGGCCCAGTCCAGACCCGCGCACACTCGCGCCGGGGCTATCTCAGGGGTGACACTCATTGTTGTGACCTCGCTGTTCGAGCAGTGAGAGAACACCCGGTGGTCCCGGGACCCCGCAGCCGGTCGCTCACTGATCGGCGCTCGATGGCGCACAGCCCTGTAGCCAGTCCGAGGGTCCTGGGCCACCGGACCTCGCAGAACTCATGCTGGACCTCAGGGGTCGAGCGCGCATGGCGATGGCCCGGTGGGGACCAGGGGTGCATCAGCAGTCCATCTGGAACTACCAACAAGAGGATGGTGCACCAGTGAGCGCCCCTCGACCGGTGGTCACGGCCCCCCTGCCGTGGGCCTTCCCCGTGCCCCGGGAACTCCTCCTGGGCAACGGTGTCCGTGTGTTGGTTCATGACCTTCCCGGTCAATACGTCCTCTCTCTGCGCGTCGTGGTCCCCACCTCGCTCGCGACGGAGCCCGAGGGTCTCGAGGGCGTCGGGTCGATGACGGCACGGCTGCTCGACGAGGGCACCTCCGAGCACGATGCGGAGCAGCTCGCCGAGCTCATGGAGCGGCACGGCATGGTGCTCGGCGCCGGCGTCTCCGACGGTGGGCTCCTCGTGGATGTCGACGTCCCCGCCCGCCACCTCGCCACGGCTGCGGCGATCGTGACCGAGGTCTTGTCGTCACCGGCCTTCCCCGAGAACGAGGTTCGCCGGGTGTTGCGCACCCGTCTCGCCGAGATCGAGCAGGAGCGCGCCTCTTCCGCGCACCGTGCGGCCCGCGAGCTCGCTCGGACGATGTGGGACTCCGGCGATCGGGCATCGCGTCCGAGCGCTGGGACGAGCGCGTCCATCTCCGCCATGACCCGGGAAGACCTCGTGGCGTTCCACGCAACGGCCGTCGGCCCGAGGGGTGCCACGCTGGTCCTCGCCGGTGACCTCACCGGCGTCGACGTCGACGCCATCCTGGGCGCAACCGTGGGCGGGTGGTCCGCTGAGGGCCACCGCCCGGGGCCCCGCCCGGCGCCGCCGGTCCGGGCAGCGGACGCCACCCGGGTCGTCGTCGTCGACCGTGCGGGCTCCGTGCAGACCGAGGTCAGCATCGGCGTCCCCGGGCCGGATCGGTCGACCCCGCACGGGTGGGCCCCGCACCCGGTGCTCTCCTTCGTGCTCGGCGGCTCTCCGAGCGCTCGGGTCGACGCGGTCCTACGGGAGCAGAAGGGCTACACCTACGGCATCCGGTCCGCGTTCCGACCCCGCGTCGCGGGTGGTTCCTTCGTGACCAGCGGATCGGTCCGGGCGGATGCGACCGGTGACGCGGTCCGCATCCTCATCGACATCCTCGACGGAGCGCGCAACGGGTTCACCGAGGCCGAGCTCCGCGCCGGTGCCGACTTCATCGCCAAGACCGCACCGGGGCGCTACGCCACCGCTGACGCCGTCGCCGACGAGAGCGTCGCGCTCGCCATGGAGAGATTGGCGCCGGACTTCACCACGACCAATCTCGCAGCGGTACGCTCCCTGACCCTGAAGGACCTGGACACGGCATACCGGCGGGTGGCGACGGGGGAGTGGACCATCGTGCTCGTGGGCGACGCCTCGACCGTCGTGCCCGCAGCGCAGGAGGCGCTCGGCGTCGGCGTGGACACCGTTGAGCTCTGAGACCAGGCAGCGGTCGGTCGTGATGGGTTCTCCGGCCGGGCTCCTCGAGCTCGTCGAGCGTGACGGCGCACTCGTCGCGATCCACTTCGACCCGGCTCCGGACGGCACCCCCGGGATGACGCGGGGGGGCTCACCGGTGCTGACCCGGGCGCACCGTCAGCTCACGGAGTACTTCGCCGGCCAGCGACGGTTGTTCGACCTCCCCCTGCGGCCCACGGGAACCGACTTCCAGCGGCGGGTTTGGCGGCTGCTGTCCGACATCCCGTGGGGGCGCACGATCACCTACGGCGCCATCGCCGCGGACCTCGGGCTTCCGCCGGGTGCGTCGCGTGCCGTCGGTGCCGCCAACGGGGCCAACCCGCTGCCCGTCGTGGTGCCCTGCCACCGGGTCATCGGTGCCGACGGGGCGCTGACCGGGTATGCCGGTGGGCTGGCTCGGAAGGCGACGCTGCTGCGGCTCGAGGGAGTCCCCACCGAGGAGGACCAGGGCTCGCTCTTCTGAGCAGCGCGCGCGGCCGCCGCGACCATTCAGGTCAGGCCGATGCGCGCAAGCACCTCGTCGTGGAGCAGGCCGTTTGTCGCCAGCGCGTTGCCGCCGTGCGGGCCGTCGACCCCCGTGAGGGAGGTGAACCGGCCCCCGGCCTCGGTGACGATCGGCACCAGTGCAGCCATGTCGTGCAACCCCAGCTCGGGCTCGGCAGCGATGTCGACCGCCCCCTCGGCGAGGAGCATGTAGGACCAGAAGTCGCCGAAGCCCCGCTCGCGCCAGCAGTCATGGGCGAGGTCGAGCATCTGCTCCTGGCGATCGACGGTCCGCCAGGACGAGGTGCTGGAGATGGACAGGGAGGCGTCCTGAACGCGGGTCACCTGCGAGACGTGCAGCCTGCGTGCCGACGTGAGGCTCTTCCCGGCCCACGCACCCGACCCCAAGGTCGCCCACCAGCGTCGGCCAAGTGCCGGCGCGGCCACCAGGCCGAGCACGGGAAGACCGTCGTCGACGAGCGAGATGAGGGTCGCCCAGACGGGCACACCACGGACGAAGTTGTGGGTCCCGTCGATCGGGTCGAGCACCCACTGACGGGGGCTGGAGCCCGTGGGGGCGAACTCCTCGCCGATGACGGCGTCCCGGGGCCGGGTGCGCTTCAGCTGGTGGCGAATGACCTCCTCGGCGTCGCGGTCGGCGTCGCAGACCAGCGTGAGATCAGGCTTGGTGTCCACCCGCAGGTCCTCCGCGCGGAACCGGGAGACCGTCACGCGCTCGACCGCGTCCGCGAGGACGTGGGCCAGTCGGAGGTCGTCGTCGTAGGCGGTCACGCGGCCACGCTATCGGCAAGGGACCGCAGATTCTCCGGCCGGGAGTCGAGTTGGTCGCACTTCGGTCACAATCGGGTCTCGGAGGGCTTCTAAACTTCCATTCGCCCCATTTGTGGACTTTCATGGTGCGGCAAGCCCATGGGCTGCACCCCGAGACGATCCCGATCGGGACCGTCTTGGAAACGCCCACTCGACCACGGGTGGCGACACCACTTACGTAGGAGGACATCCATGCGAGGAACCACTCGCACGGTCGCGGTTGCGGCCATGTCCGCTGTTGCGCTGCTCGCCGCTGCATGCGGTAGCGGCAACAGTGGCGACAAGGAGACCACGGCGGCCAGCAAGACGGGCGGCGAAGTCACCATCCAAGGCTGCAACCCGCAGAACCCGCTCATCCCGAGCAACACGACGGAGACCTGTGGCGGCAACGTCATCGACGCCGTCTTCTCCAAGCTCGTCCACTACGACGCTGAGACGGCCAAGCCCGAGATGGACATCGCGAAGTCGATCGAGACGACCGACAACCAGACCTTCACCGTCGTGCTCAACACCGGCCGCAAGTTCCACGACGGCACCGACGTCACGGCCAAGAGCTTCGTCGACGCCTGGAACTAC
>JBDSVV010000126.1:0-12165 GCA_039927035.1 Ornithinibacter sp.
CCGCGGGTGGTGGCTGGAACGCCGCTGGTGCGGGAACCGGTGCCTGCGCGCGCGGGGTGCGGCGGCGCAGCCACAGCACCAGTGGCACGAGCACGAGGGCGATGAACACCGCGAAGGGGAGCACCGCTCCGATCCCAGTGAGGAGCACGGTCACCGATCCGGTGAACGCCCTCCAGCCGGCCGTGAGGCCGGCGAGGAACCCGGTGTCACCACCCTGCTCCGCGAGCACCTTCTCACTCGTCGCGAGCCGGACCGTGATCGGAGAGAGGGTGACCGAGTCCTGGAGGGCCGCGAGCTGGGTCTCGTAGGCCTCGAGGTCTGACTGCCTGCGAGAGAGCTCGGACTCCAGGGCGACGATGTCGGTGAGCTTGTCGGCCCGGGTCATCAGCGCCCGGACGCGCTCGACGCTGGCTTTCATCGACTTCACCCGCGACTCGGTGTCGACGAACTGTGCGGTCACGTCATCGGTCGAGGTGTTGCGCGAGGCCACCTCACCGATCTTGGCCACCTCGTCCAGGGCCGCGTCGAGGCGGTCGGCCGGGACCGAGATGGTGATGGTGCCGTAGGCGAAGCCGTCACCTTCAGGTGCGTCCTTCTGGGTGGAGACCTCCTCGGCCACGACGACACCCTTCTGGCTGGCGGCGACGCCTCGGACCTTCGCCGCGGAGAGGGGAACATCGGTCACGGTGAGCGAGATGTCAGCGCGTCTGCTCAACTTCCGATCACTCACGGCAGCAACGGCATTGGGCTGCGCTTGCTTCGACCCCGCTGCTGGGGCAGCGAGCTGCTCTGCGCCCGCTGCCGCCTCCGGCGCCTGGGCGTCGGACTGCTGCACGACTCCTGAGGAGCCGCTGGCGGCGCCGCTGTCACCCGAGCTGCCTGCACCGCACCCGGCGAGGGCACCGATTCCCAGGGCCCCGACGAGCAGGGCTAAGGCAAGGGTGTGACTGCGATGTTTCCGGGACGGGGGTGCGGACGGGGCGGGGCGGGCCGGGGTGCGCATGGTGACTCCTTCGTCGTCGGTGCGTGCTCTCGTTGGGAGGGCCAGCGTGGCGCCGGGGTTCCCCGACATGGGTCTCGATCGGATCACGGCTTGCTCCCGATCCGGTCTCACGGGTCACCGGGGTGGCGGCAGGGGCTCGTGCGTCGCGTGAGACGCTGGTCGCATGTCTGCCCCGGCCGTCTCCGCCCGGCCCCACGTCGTGGTCGTGGGGGGTGGGATCGCGGGACTGAGTGCGGCCCTCGAGGTTGTGGACTCCTGGCCGGGCGTGCGCGTGACGCTGCTCGAGGGCAGCGATCGCGTCGGGGGGAAGCTGCGCCGCGAGTCGGTGGGCGGACACCTCGTCGACGTCGGTGCCGAGGCGATGCTCGCCGTGCGTGAGGAGGGGACAGACCTGGTGCGTCGGGTCGGTGCCGCAGACCTGCTCACCACTCCCGCGACCACCTCCGCCTCGCTGTGGTCGCGTGGCGGGCTGCGCCCGCTTCCGAAGGCGACCCTCATGGGTGTGCCGACCGACCCGGCATCGGCGCTCGGGGTGCTCGAGCCCGAGGAGGTCGCCCGGTTGCGCGACGAGCAACCCTGGCCTGCAGGCCTGGTGACGCAAGACGTCTCCGTCGGTGACTACGTCGGCGCCCGACTGGGCCGTGCCGTCGTCGACCGGTTGGTCGAGCCCTTGCTCGGCGGTGTGTATGCCGGTCACGCGATGCGACTGTCGCTGCAGGCGACGATGCCGGCACTCTGGGATCGGGCCACGCACGGGGAGTCGCTGGTGCGTCCAGGGGCCATGGCCCCCGCCGACAGGCCGCCGTTCGCCGGGATCGTGGGCGGAATGGGGCAGCTGCCCGACCTCCTGGCGAGCGAGCTGGTGCGCCGGGGCGTTCACGTGCGCACCGGTTCCGTGGTCCGTGCACTGGCCCGGACTGGGGAGGGTTGGCGCCTCGCCGTCGGCTCGGCTGCCGCGCCCGAGGCGGTCGATGCCGACGCCGTGATCGTATGCGTGCCGTCTGCTCCCGCCGCTCGACTGCTCGCAGAGCACGCACCGCAGGCCGCCCTTCGCCTGGGTGAGGTCGAAGCGGCATCCACGGCGGTCGTGACGCTAGCGGTTGCCCGTGACAATCTCACAGCGCTGGTGGGTTCCGGTTTCCTCGTGCCCCCGGTCGAGGGGCGAACCATCAAGGCCAGCACGTTCAGCGCCAACAAGTGGGCCTGGACCGGCAGCCTGTCCGGCGAGGTCGTCCACCTCCGCGCGTCGATCGGCCGCGCGCGCGAGGAGGCGTCCCTGCAGCGGGACGACGCCGACCTCGTCGCGGTGTCCGTCGCCGAGATCTCAGAAGCCGTCGGCCGGCCGCTGCCCTCCCTCGTCGACAGCCACGTCCAACGGTGGGGTGGGGGACTGCCGCAGTATGCCGTGGGGCACGTCGAGCGGGTCGCCGCGGTGCGTGCCGCACTGGACCTGGTGCCGGGGCTCGAGGTGGCGGGCGCCACCTATGACGGGGTGGGCATCCCGGCCACGATCGCCTCCGCCCTTCGTGCCGCCCGCGCCACCACCGCACATCTCGCCGCGTCCTTGGGCCCGCACGCAGGTCGCTCGACCAGCACCACACCCGCAGATCTCACCACCGCATCCACTCCAGGAGAGCACCGTTCATGAGTGACACCACCCGCACCACTCCCGCGAAGCCCGGCGCAGCCAGGATCCGCGAGGTCAATGACACGATCCGCTACGCCATGTGGTCGGTCTTCGCCGTCGCCGAGCCGATCGGTGACGAGGACCGTGACGAGCTGGCCAGCGAAGTCGAGCAGCTGTTCAACGACCTCGCCGAGCGCGATGTCGTCGTGCGCGGCACCTATGACGTCGCGGGTCTTCGCGCCGATGCAGATCTCATGGTGTGGTGGCACGCGGCGACGATCGAGGCGCTGCAGGAGGCCTACCACGCGCTGTTGCGGACGGCATACGGGCAGCACCTCGACCCGGTGTGGTCCGTTGCGGCGCTGCACCGGCCGGCCGAGTTCAACAAGAGCCACATCCCGGCATTCATGTCGGGGGAGGACGCACGGGACTACATCTGCGTCTACCCGTTCGTGCGGTCCTACGACTGGTACCTGCTCGACGACACCGAGCGTCGTGACATGCTCATGGAACACGGGAAGCAGGCGCGCGACTATCCCGATGTCCGGGCCAACACGATCGCCTCGTTCGCGTTGAACGACTACGAGTGGATCCTCGCCTTCGAGGCCGATGAGCTGCACCGCATCGTCGACCTGATGCGCGACCTGCGCGCTTCCAGGGCACGGATGCACGTGCGCGAGGAGGTGCCGTTCTACACCGGCCCCCGCGTCGCGATCCGCGACCTGGTGAACCGCCAGCGCTGACCCCGCCGCCGAGCCGCCTCTGGCGAGGAGGTCAGGAGGGTGAGTCGGTGGCGGGGCGCAGGGTCATCGAGATGGAGTTGATGCAGAAGCGCTGGTCCGTGGGGGTGTCATAGCCCTCCCCCTCGAAGACGTGCCCGAGGTGGCTGCCGCAGTTCGCGCAGCGCACCTCGATGCGCGGCGGACCGAACATCGACCGGTCCTCGATGTACTCCACGCTCTCGCCCGCCAGTGGCGAGTAGAACGACGGCCACCCGCAGTGGCTCTCGAACTTGGTGTCGGAGGTGAACAGCTCGGCGCCGCACGCCCGGCAGGCGTAGACACCGGCGGTCCTGGTGTCGGTGTACTCCCCGACGAAGGGGCGCTCCGTGCCTGCCTTGCGGAGCACCTGGAACTCCTGTGGGGAAAGGCTCGCGCGCCACTCCTCCTCGGTGCGGTCGACGGCATACTCACGGTCTGTCCTCTTCATCGTCATGCCCAGACCAACAGCACAGCCACCCCGATGGTTCCCGCACTCGGCGCTCGAAATGCCGCCGTCACATCTGCTCCGTCGGACGGCGTCGATATCCTCGCAGTATGGCGGACGCACAGATGATCGAGATCGAGGGCCCGCACGGGCCGAGACAGGTGCGGTTGAGCAGCCCCGACCGGGTCATGTGGCCCGATGCGGGCATCACCAAGGGCGACCTCGCGGCCTACGTGACGGCGGTTGGCGACCCTCTCCTTCACGCCATCGCTGATCGGCCCGTCACCCTGCAACGCTTCCCCGAGGGGATCGACGGCGAGGAGTTCTACCAGAAGAACCCGCCGAAGGGCATGCCCGAGTGGGTGCGCACCGTCATGTGCCGCTACCCCAGCGGGAGGCGGCACAGCCAGGTCGTCGTCGACGAGGTCGCGGCCGCCGTCTGGGCCGTGCAGATGAATGCCGTGACGTTCCACCCCTGGCCGGTCCGCACCGCCGACAACGACAACCCCGACGAGCTGCGCATCGACCTCGACCCCCAACCGGGTCGTGGCTTCGACGACGCGGTCGAGGCGGCCCACGCACTGCGCGAGGTGCTCACCGAGGTCGGGCTGACCGGGTGGGCCAAGACGAGCGGCAACCGCGGCGTGCACGTCTTCGCCCGGATCGCTCCCACCCACGAGTTCCTCGACGTGCGCCACGGGGTGATCGGCATCGCCAGGGAGCTCGAACGACGGATGCCCGACCTGGTCACGACGTCGTGGTGGAAGGAGGAGCGCGGCGAGCGGGTGTTCGTCGACTTCAACCAGGCGTGCCGCGACCGCACCATCGCCTCGGCCTACAGCCCCAGGCCGTTGCCCGGGGCCCCGGTGTCGATGCCGGTCACGTGGGAGGAGCTGAGCGCGGTCGCGCCGGTCGACTTCACCATCCTCACCGTGCCCGACGTGCTGGAGGATCGCGGCGACGCCTGGGCCGACATCGATGGAGCGGTCGGTGACGTCTCGGCTGCGATCGCCCTCTGGGACCGGGACGTGCACGAGCGCGGCCTGGGCGAGCTGAGCTTCCCGCCTGACTACCCCAAGATGCCCGGAGAGCCGCCGCGCGTGCAGCCGAGCAAACGGCGGGGCGACAAGGCGGACGAGGACTACATGCGCCCCAAGGCGCAACGTGATGCCGACGAGCGGGAAGCGTGGGGGATGCCGGTCGTGCCTCCTGTCGCGCCCATGCTGGCCAAGGCCGTCAAGGGGATCGCTGCGCTCCAGGGCCGCGACGTGAGCTTCGAGCCCAAGTGGGACGGTTTTCGCTCGATCATCTTCCGCTCCGGCGACCGGATCGAGATCGGCAGCCGCAACGAGAAGCCGATGACGCGATACTTCCCCGAGGTCGTCGAGGCGGCGCTGGCCAACCTGCCCGAGCGGTGCGTCGTCGACGGCGAGATCATCGTCGTCACCCCGGGCGGTGACCGGCTCGACTTCGACCTGCTGAGCCAGCGCATCCACCCAGCCGCCAGTCGGGTCAACAAGCTCTCGTGCGAGACGCCGGCGCGGTTCGTCGCCTTCGACCTCCTGGCGCTTGGCGACGAGGACCTCACCGGGCGCCCCTTCCGCGAACGACGCTCGAAGCTCGAGCAGGCGCTGGCCGGCGCAGCAGCGCCGATCCACCTCACCCCTGCCACGACGGACCGCGACCTCGCGGCCACGTGGTTCACCGAGTTCGAGGGGGCGGGGCTCGACGGGTTGGTCGCCAAGGCGCTGGACGGCACCTACGAGCCCGACAAGCGCACCATGTCCAAGATCAAGCACGAGCGCACGGCTGACTGCGTCGTCGCGGGCTACCGCACCCACAAGTCCGGCGACGACCTCATCGGGTCCCTCCTGCTGGGCATCCACGGCCCCGACGGTGAGCTGCGCTCGGTCGGGGTCATCGGAGCGTTCCCGATGGCGCGCCGTAGGGAGCTGTTCGAGGAGCTCCAGCCCCTCGTCACGACGTTCCAGGACCATCCGTGGAGCTGGGCGGCGCAAAAGGAGGGGACCCGCACGCCGAGGGCTGCGGCGCAGAGTCGTTGGGCTGCAGGCAAGGACCTGTCGTTCACACCGCTGCGTCCCGAGCGCGTGGTCGAGGTGCGCTACGACCACATGGAAGGCGCCCGGTTCCGGCACACCGCGCAGTTCGCCCGCTGGCGCCCCGACAAGGAGCCGGCCGACTGCACCTACGAGCAGCTCGACGAGCCGGTGTCCTACGACTTGTCCTCGGTGCTCTCCGAGGGTGGAAGGTGAGCGAGGCGCGGCCCCGTGCCACGGCCCGTAGGGTCGCCAGGGCCGGGGCCGCGGTGGGCGTGACCACTGCTGTCGCCTCCGGTGCCGGCTCGTTGGCGGCCGCGGCATACTTCGCCCGCCGGGTGCTCACCCCCGACCCCCTGCGACCGGACGACGTCGTGATCCACGACATCGGGCCCGCGAGCGTCATCCTGGACGCGACCACACAGACCGTCGGACGGGGGCGCTACGGGCTCTGGCTCGAGGGCGGCACGGGGCACGCTCGGCTCGGGGAGGTGCTCGGCATCGAGGCCGGCCACGTCGAACGGGGGCTCCTCGGGGTCGACCGGGGTCACCTCGCGCCCGGTCCGGCCCGGTGGAACCAGTACTTCTACGGGGGGCCCCCCGACGTCAGCCTCGGGGTCCCGACCGAGCACGTCACGTATGCCGGTGAGCTGGGTCCGATGCCAGCCTGGGTCGTGCCGCCACCAGGAGGGGTGGGGGAGCGCTGGGCGGTGCTCGTGCACGGGCGCGGCGCCCAGCTCGAGGAGACGGTTCGGGCCGTGCCGGCGCTCATCAACGCGGGCTGGACCTGCCTTGCGCCGACCTACCGCAACGACGACGGGGTTCCGGGCGGCGCGGACAACCGTTATGCCCTGGGCCTGTCCGAATGGCGCGACATCGAGGCCGCGATCCACTACGCCGCGGGGCGGGGGGCGAGCGAGGTGCTGCTGGTCGGCTGGTCGATGGGCGGAGCCATCGTCCTGCAGCTGCTCGACCGGTCGCCGGTCTCCTCGCTGGTGTCACGGGTCGTGCTGGACGCGCCGGTCATCGACTGGGGTGACGTGCTCTCCCACCACGCGCGCGGGCACCGGTTGCCGCCCCATATCGGGTCACTCGCGAGGGTCATGATGCGCCAGCGGTGGGGTCACCGGCTGCTCGGTGTGCACGAGTCGGTGGACTTGGCCCTCACGGACTGGGTGCGGCGTGCTGCCGAGCTGCAGCACCGGTTGCTCCTCATTCATTCCGCGGACGACGAGTTCGTGCCCGTCGGGCCGTCGCGGGGGCTGGCGCGGGCCCGACCGGATCTCGTGACCTTGCAGGAGTGGAGCATCGCCGGCCACTGCAAGGAGTGGAACACCGACCCGGTGCGCTGGGAGCGCCTCGTCGGTGACTTCGCTGCGGGCTGACCCGCTCACCACCTGGCCGTCGCTGGCGCCTCCGTGTCGACCCTGCCCCTGGCCGGTGGCTCGGCGCTGACCACGAGCCCGGTCGTCAGGGGCACGATCAGCGTGCCGCAGACGATCCGGGTGGGGTGAGCGGCCGCACGCGCCACAGACCCATCAGGGTCCCCGCCTCCTCCAGCAGGAGGCGGGGGCGCAGCGGTATGCCTTCCGGCTCGGCGAGCGCCGCGCCAGCGGTCGTGCGCGGCCCGGCCCCGCCGACCGCGACAGGTGCGATGGACTGCGCCATCTCGTCCACCACACCGGCAGCCAGGGCAGCGGCGAGAAGGGTCGGGCCGCCCTCGCAGAGCACGTGGCGCAGGCCGCGCGCCGCGAGAGTGTGCATGGCAGCGGCAAGGTCCACGTGGTCTTCGCCGGCGACGATCACGGCATCCGCTCCGAGCACCGTGCGGGCTCGGTCAACAGCCTTGGTGCCGGCGGACTCGCAGGTCACGAGCAGCCCCGCCCCGCGCCCCTCGGTGGGGGTTCGCAGCCCCTCCGGCACGCTCGCGGATCCACTGACGACGACCAGCGCGGGCGGAGTGGCGCGCCCTCGGGTGGGCGTGATCCGTTCGTAGCCCTCGGCGCGGACCGTGCCCGAGCCCACCAACACGGCGTCGCACAGACCTCGTTGCAGGGCGAAGACCCGGTTGTCAGCGGGGGTGTTGATCGACCCGCTCCGACCGTCACCGCCCACGATGGAGCCGTCGAGGCTGGTCACGAAGTTGGAGCGCACCCAGGGCCCGTCAGGGAACCGGTAGAGGGTTCGGAGGTCCTCGGCGGACACCCGCGAGCCCGGTCGGGCCGGGCGCCGCGGGTCGATCAGTATGCGCATGACCGACAGTCTGGCAGCGCGCTCTGCAAGGATGCCGGGATGGGCAAGGGCAAGAAGTCGAAGAAGGCCGAAAAGGCGGAGCGTAAGGCTCAGAAGGCCAAGGACGCAGCAGCGAAGGCACGCGCCGACGACGCCGTCGAGGCGAGCAGTTGGGCGGACCTGCTGCGGGTCGACGGCGGCTTCGACCTGGCGGCGATCGACCCCGGCTCCACGCCGGGCTTCGACGGCGACAAGAAGGATGCCGAGAAGGTGATGGCCGAGTTGCAGACCCGCCTCGGTGACCTCCAGGAGCGGCTGTTCGCCGAGTCCAAGGGTGGGGGCACCCGGTCGGTGCTCCTCGTCATCCAAGGCATGGACACCTCCGGCAAGGGCGGAATCATGCGCCACGTCGTCGGTGCGGTGGACCCCCAGGGGGTGAAGATCACGTCATTCAAGGCTCCCTCGGACGAGGAGAAGGAGCACCCGTTCCTGTGGAGGATCCGCCGGGCCCTGCCCGGGGCCGGGATGATCGGGGTGTTCGACCGCTCGCACTACGAGGACGTGTTGATCGTGCGCGTGCACGACCTGGTCCCGCGTGCCACGTGGTCGCGGCGCTACGCGCAGATCAACGCCTTCGAGGAATCTGTCGTCGAGTCCGGCACCACGGTGGTCAAGGTGATGATGCACCTCTCCAGCGAGGAGCAGAAGGAGCGGTTGACCGAGCGGCTGGCGCGACCGGACAAGCACTGGAAGTACAACCCCGGTGACGTCGACGAGCGGGCGTACTGGGCGGACTACATGCAGGCCTACCAGGCGGCGCTGGAGAAGTGTTCCACCGCGATCGCGCCGTGGCACGTCGTGCCGGCCGACCACAAGTGGTACTCGCGGCTCGCGGTGACCAACCTCCTGCTGGAGCACCTCGAAGCGATGGACCCGCAGTGGCCCGCTGCCGATTTCGACGTCGAGGGGGAGCAGGCGCGGCTGGCAGCCACCCCCTGACACGCGGTCAGGTCTGCAGGGCCCGCTCGAGCAGGATGCCGGTCGCGGCCGGCCCCAACGGACGCCCCGAGCGTCCCGAAGGTCGAGCCGTGCTCGCCGCGTACTCCGCTCGCGATGAAGGCGTCGGCGACCGGACCGGGGGAGTGCTGCACGAGGAGGGCCGCCTGCAGTGTCACGGCGAGCCGTTCGACGGTGGCCCGCGCCGCCCAAGGGCGTCCGGCGACAGCGCCGTCGCGCCGACCTGCCCGCACTGGTCGATCGCGTCGTCGAGGGCCGCGTCGTGCCCTCTCGCGAGACCCAGCTCCTTGCCGAGGGCTGCGAGGGCTCGAGGGCTCACGGGTGAGCGCTCGCAGCACGTCGAGGGCGTTGACGTTGCCCGAGCCCTCCCAGATCGAGTTCAGCCGCGCCAGCCCGTTCTCCTCGACGTAACCGTTGCCACCCAGGCACTCCAGCGCCTCGGCGACCATCGGTGGGGTGCGCTTGCACACCCAGAACTTCCCGAGCGCGACGCCGAGCCGAGAGAAGTCGTCCTCCCCGGCATCCACGGCGTGCGCCAGGGGCATCGCGAGCAGGGTCGCGGACTCGCTCTCCAGCGCTAGGTCGGCCAGCACGTTGCGCATCAGCGGAGACCATGCCGATGATCGTGCGGACCCCACGGCTCTCCTCGCCGAGGCGGATCGCCCAGGTGTCGTGGAGCCCAATCTCCGAGGAGGCGTTGGCACGGTCGCCGAGCTTGTCCTTCAGCCGCTGGATCCAGATGTCGTTGCGCATACAGTCATCAAGCACCCGCGGCACCAGGATTCACCCGAATCCGTCCGGCGTCCGGGCCAGGACGAGGAACGCGTCGCTCATCGGGGACGAGCAGAACCACTTGTGCCCGGTGAACCGGTAGGTATCGCCCTGCAGGGGACCGCCCGGCGAGGCCAGCGCCGTGGTCGTGTTCACCCGCACGTCCGAGCCGCCCTGCTTCTCGGTCATCCCCATACCGACGGTCAGGCCGCGCTTCTCCGCCATCGGTACCAAGTCTGGTTCGTACAGGCGTGACGCCAGGCCGAGGAGCCAGCGCCCCGCGACCTTCGGCTCGACGGACAGGGCCGGCACCGCGGCATACGTCATGGAGACCGGGCACAGGTGGCTCGCCTCGACCTGGGACCACACGAGGAAGCCGGCAGCACGCCGGGCGTGGGCACCGGAGCCGTGGGGCCTCGTCCACGGTTCGGCCGTCAGCCCGTGGCGGACGGCCACCTCGAGGAGGCGGTGGTAAGCCGGGTGGTGGTCGACCTCGTCGACCCGCTCGCCGAGGGGGGAGTGGGTCCGAAGCACCGGGGGGCAGCGGTCCGCCTGGTCCGCCCACAGGCGGGCTCCCCGGTCCCGGCCAGCACACCGAGGTCGGTCAGCGCCGCCGCGCCCTGTGAGTCTTGGGGGAGCACCCACCGCCCCACGGCCTCGGTGAGGATGGCATCGGCGCCCAGCACGTCGAGCCCGGTGAGCGGCGAGGGCTGGTTCGTGACCTCGTGGGTGCGCACTCCAGCATCGTACGGCGGATACGGTGGGCCCATGACCGACGCGAAGCGCCGCCTGCGCCGAGCGCTCGCACGGGTGCCGTGGCTCCTCACCTTCGCCCGGTTGGCGGTGGTGACGATCCGGACCTGCCTGAAGTACCGGGTCACCGGTCTGGCGTCCGAAGCGGGGTTCTTCGCACTGCTGTCACTCCCGCCGCTAGTGCTTGGTCTCTTCGGCGGGCTGGGCTACTTCGGCGGGATGCTGGGCCCGCAGGCAGTCTCCGACGTGCGGGAAGCGGTGACCAGGTACGCGACCCGGTTCCTCACCGAGGACGTCATCAACTCGACTCTCTTGCCGACGATCGACGACGTCTTCACCGGTCGGCGCTTCGACCTGGTCTCGGTGGGCTTCGTGCTCTCCTTGTGGTCGGGATCCAGAGCGGTCAACGTCTTCGTCGACACGATCTCGATCATGTACGGACAGTCGGGCGTGCGGGGGATCGTGCGCACCCGAGCGCTGTCGTTCTCCCTCTACGTGCTCGGCATCTTCGTGGGGATCGTGACGGTGCCGCTGATCCTCTTCGGGCCCACGCTCCTGGGCCAGTTCCTTCCGGACTCCTGGGGTTGGTTGATCGTCTTCTACTGGCCGCTGGTCACCCTGCTCACCGTGGGAGGGCTGACGAATCTCTATCACGTCTCCACGCCACGACGTTCCCCGTGGTTGCGCGATGTGCCGGGCGCAGCCCTCACCCTCGTCGTCTGGGTGATTGCGTCCTTCGTCGTGCGCGGCTCCATCGCCGCGTCACTCGGTGGGACCTCGATCTACGGCCCGCTCTCGGCGCCCATCGTGCTGCTCATCTGGCTCTACGCCCTCGCCATCGCCGTGCTCATCGGGGCGGCTCTCAACGCGGCCCTGCGCGAGATCTGGCCGGTGCCGGATGAGCGCGCGCTGCACGAGCGGCTCATCGACAGGACTCGGGGGTCCTGGCGGCGGGGCTCGCTGCGGGCGCCGAGGCCGCCGAGGGCGCCGAGGTGGGACGACCCGTTCGAAGGCTATGGCCCAGCGCCCGACGACCTGAGCCTGAGGAGCCTGCAGGAGGCTGCCCGCGGACCGCTGACCCCGATTCCCGACGCTCGAGGGGTGCAGGGGTCCTCGTCGGGCGAGGCCACCTCCTCCCGGCCCCGGGCTGACCGCTGAGGCACCGGAACCCCTCGCTATCCTGGAGGTCACGACAGGCATGGTCGAGGGTTTCGTCGGTTTGGAAATCGTCGTCGGCATCAGATACTGTCTGCGAGCATGCTGCACGGGAAAACCGCTGCGGAAAGCATGCGGATGTAGCTCAGTTGGTAGAGCGCAACCTTGCCAAGGTTGAGGTCGCCGGTTCGAACCCGGTCATCCGCTCGGAGGGTGAAGCCGCCCCCATGGTGGAGTGGCCGAGAGGCGAGGCAGCGGCCTGCAAAGCCGCGTACACGGGTTCAAATCCCGTCTCCACCTCGAGTAGTACCCCCGCGAGGGGCGATTGGCGCAGCGGTAGCGCG
>JBDSVV010000127.1:0-5137 GCA_039927035.1 Ornithinibacter sp.
AGACGGTGACGACTGGGTGCTCACCGGCCAGAAGTCGTGGATCACGAATGCCGGTGAGTCCCGCTTCTACACGGTGCTGGCCGTGACCGACCCGGACGGTCAGCGCGGCAACAACATCACGGCATTCGTCGTGGAGAAGGACGACGAGGGCTTCACCTTCGGGGAGAAGGAGCGCAAGCTCGGCATCACGGGCAGCCCCACCCGTGAGTTGCACTTCGATCGGTGCCGCATCCCCGGAGACCGCGTCGTGGGCGAGGTGGGAGCAGGGCTGAAGCTCGCCCTGCAGACCCTGGACCACACTCGGGTGACGATCGGTGCGCAGGCCGTGGGCATCGCCCAGGGCGCGCTCGACCACGCCGTCGCCTACGTCAAGGAGCGCCAGCAGTTCGGCCGGGCGGTCGCCGAGTTCCAGGGCGTGCAGTTCATGCTCGCCGACATGGCGATGGAGCTCGAGGCGGCCCGCCAGCTCGTCTACGTCGCGGCCGCGAAGTCCGAGCGCAGCGACCCGGACCTGCCCTTCTTCGGTGCGGCCGCCAAGGCGTTCGCCTCCGACGTCGCGATGAAAGTGACCACGGATGCCGTGCAGCTGCTCGGCGGCGCGGGCTACACCCGTGACTTCCCGCTCGAGCGGATGATGCGCGACGCCAAGATCACCCAGATCTATGAGGGCACCAACCAGGTGCAACGCATCGTCATGGCCCGCCAGCTCCTCAAGGGCTGAGGAGACCCGAACGGCACCAGCGTCCTGCGTCCCACGCCTCCCCGACTTCGTCTGTCAGAACGTCGACGACGCGCGCCCGCAACGGCGTGTCGCGACACGGCGACAGACGAAGTCGGGGAGGAGGGGGTGGTGCGGGGGCCCTGTCAGGCGCAGATGTCGGCGTCGGCCTTGCGGGTCTCGATCTGCTCGTCAGGCCCCGTGCTGGAGGTGATCGAGGGCGACGGCAGCGGCTCGGTGCCCAGACGGTTGGGCACGGCCACGACGGGCGCGGAACCGGGGCCGAGGGTCACCCGCACGAGCGAACCCAGGCCCTTGACCTCCTTGACCTCTGAACCGGGGAAGGCGGCGGCGGCCGTGCGAGCCTGCTCCTCGTACCCGGCGGAGAACTCGACCATGGTCCCCGGATCACCTTGGTCGACAGTGGTGGTGCTCACGCCCGCGAAACCCTGCACGGCGAGCGCCTCCCGTGCTTGACGGGCCAGGCCGGCGACCCCCGAGGCGTTGACGACCTGGACGGCGACCTCGTCAGGGCGCACGGTGAGGGGGGTCGAAGAGGATGAGGGAGTCGGGCCCGCGGTCTTCTTCGGCTCGTTGACCCGCCGGTCCTCCTTCAGCGCCGTCCAGATCTTGTCGGCGGAGGCCTTCCACTGAACCCGGTTGGGATCCGCTGGGTAGGTCTCGTTGGGCACCGTGATGAAGTCGATCCGGCCCAGGCCCACGCCCTTGACGCTGGTGGCGACGTCGCGCATCGCACCGACGCCGAACTCGGGGTCGGTCGTCAACGACTTTGTGGCAGCGTCGAGGAACCCGTAGAGCCGGTCCGGCCGCAGGAGGAGCCCGGTGGAGGTCGCCTCCTGCATCACCGAGGACAAGAAGGCCTGCTGGCGGTTGATCCGGCCGAGGTCCGATCCGTCGCCGATCGACTTGCGTGCCCGCACGTATTGGAGCGCCACGCGACCATCGAGGGTGTGGCGGCCGGGGGTCAGCTCGAGGTGGGTAATGGGGTCGCTGATCGCCTCGGTGGTGCAGACCTCGACACCGCCGAGGGCGTCCACCATCTGCTTGAACCCGCTGAAGTCGACCACCGCGTAGTGATCGACGAAGAGCCCGGTGTTGCCCTCCAGGGTGCGGATCAGGCACCCGGTGCCACCGATCGTGTAGTTGTGGTTCCACTGGCGCATCACCCAGGCGTCCCTGGGGGCGGCGGGGGAGCACTCCGCAGGTGCCGGGACCATCGAGTCGCGAGGGATCGACACCACCGTGGCGGACGAGCGGTCCGCGGCGAGGTGCACGAGCAGGTTGGTGTCGGAGCGCGCACCGGCCTGACCGTCGCTGTCCCCGTAGGCATCGTTGCCGGCCCCTTCCCGGGTGTCGGAGCCGATGAGCAGGATGTTGAGTGCGCCCTCGCTCCCCGTCTGGCTCGGCCTGTCGCCGCCGATCGCGCCGGTGACGTCGACCTTCTTGATGTTGGCGTTCAGGCGCCAGGCCGCGAATGCCACTCCGCCCAGGGCAACCACCAGCGCGCTGACCAGCGCGACCACGGTCGCGCGGCGCCACGAGTGGCCGCCGGTCAACCGGGTGCGCCCGTGGATCTCCCGCCTGGTGCTGCCGTGCCCAGCGCCGGTCGCATCGCCGGGGGGTGGGGTCAGCCGCTCCTCGCTGCTGCCCACGCACACCCTCCCTGCTCAATGAACCCACAATCGGCGCTGACCGGGTCGATCCGCGACGCCGATCGTAGCGACGGACTCTGGATGTTTCCTGCGAGGAGGGTGACGTCGACTTCCTAGCTCTAGAGTGAACCAAGCCACGCGACCCGCTGGGGTCGGCCAAAGACATGAGGAGCACCGTGGGACAAGGCATCCCGTTGGGAGCGGTCGTGCTCGACGCTTCGAGCGTGCGAGCGCTCCAACTCGAGGTACTGGAGCAGTTCTCGGCGCTGTGCGAGGCTGAGGGATACCGATGGTGGCTCTGCGCGGGAACCCTGTTGGGCGCTGTCCGCCATGGAGGTTTCATCCCGTGGGACGACGACATCGACGTCGCGATGCCCCGCGACGACTTTGACCGATTCTGCGCGGACTCCAAAGCCGTTCCCTCGGGTATGGCCCTCGCTTCCCTTCGCACCGACCCGGACTACCCATTCCCCTACGGCAAGTTCTACGTGGCGGACACCCGCGTCGTCGAGCACTACGACCCGATGCCCACTTACGGGGTCGGCATCGACATCTTTCCCGTCGACGCCTGGCCTGGCACGGAACGGGGGCGAAGCGTACTCTCTGCTCTCCTGCGACTCTTCCGTGGGATGTTGGGCGTGCGCATCGTGGAGGCCGACACTCTGGGCACGCGCCTGGAGCGACTCGTGGCACGGGTGGGAAGACGTGTTCTGCGCCCCTTTCCGCCGGCCGTGTTCGCCCGGGCAGTCACGTGGGTGGTTCGTCGCACGGCCACGGGAGACCTTCGCGGTGTCATCGTGTGGGGCTATGAGGAGAAGGCGCCCGCACGTGCGTTCGCGCACGACACTGCACTCGACTTCGAAGGCATCGCGCGACCGGCTCCGTCCGGATGGGAGGAGTGGCTCACAGCCGCGTATGGGGACTACCGCACACCCCCGCCGCGAGACCAACAAGTAGGGCACCCGCACACGGCCGCCTACCGGTTGCCCCCGAACGCGGTTGCCCCCGAACGCGGTTGCCTCGGGACCTAGATTTCCTGGAAGCTAACGCCCCGTGGGCTCACCGTCGGTGCCGGGGGGCGGCGCGTCGATGGCGGTGCCGTCGTGCAGCATCCCGAAGAGCGCGCCGGCGCGCTTCTCGTCCCAGATCACCGAGCTCCCGGCGCGGGTCGTGGTATTCGTGGACGAGAGCGGCACGACCAGACTCAGCGCATCCTCGGAGGAGACCTTGCGCATCGTCGACACGATCCGCCACGAGTCGAGCAGTGAGGTGTCCTCCCCGACGATGACGTTCGACGCCGCGGAGTGGGTGAAGCCCCACCAGGTGAAGGGGTTCAGCACCGTGGAGGGGGTCGCGGCCTCCTTCATCACGGCACCGAGGAACTGCCGCTGGCGCGCGGCCCGCCCGAGGTCCCCCGTGGGGTCGGAGTAGCGGGCCCGCACGTAGCCGAGGGAGTTCTTGCCGTCGAGGACCTGGCACCCCTTCTTGAGGTCGATGTGCGCCTTGGCGTCCTTGATGTCCGCCTTGACGCACACCTCGACTCCGCCGAGGCTGTCGACCACCCCTGCGAAACCCGCGAAGCCGATCTCGAGGTAGCCGTCGATCGGCAGGCCGGTCGCCTTCTCGATGGTCTCGACGAGGAGCGTGGGGCCCCCGATGGAGAATGCCGCGTTGACCTTGTTGCGGTCGTGCCCGGGGATCGGCAGGTAGCTGTCGCGCGGGATCGAGATGAGCACCGGCTTGCCCGACCCGCTCGGCGCGTGGACCAGGATGATGGAGTCGGTGCGGCGTCCCGACGCGTCACCCCCGACACCGAGCGCCTTTCGCTCCGCCGCAGTGAGGCCCTCCCGGCTGTCCGAGCCGACGAGCAGGTAGGTGTGTCCGTCGGCGGCGGCCGGCCGCTCCCCTCCCGCAGTGGTGTTCTCGCGGGTCACCGTGGACCAGGCGTGCCAGGGGGTGAACACGGTGTAACCGACCCACGCCAAGGCTGCAACCAGCAGGAAGGTCAGCACCCTGCGCCCTCGCCGGGGCCGATGCGGCGGCTCGGGTGCGTTGGGCCCGGTGGGTCGCACGGCCGCGCGCGGTGGCCGCGGCGGCGGACCGGAGTGGACCGGTCTGCCCAGGTCGTCGTATGCCGTGTGGTCGGCCGGGCGGGTCGGCCCCGGGCTGGGTCGTGGCCGGCTCGGCTGACGGGGCGATGTCGGCGGGGCGCTCGCCCGGGTCGCCTTCGTCCGGGGCGCGCTGCGACGGGTGTCGACGACGTAGACCTCGTCGTCCGAGGGGCTGGGCGGACTCCCCTGGGGGATCGGCCTGGCGTGCTCGTGCTCGCTCATCGGGGGTCGTGGCTCTCGCTCGGGACGGGGGGTGAGGGCTCCAGTGTGCCAACGGCTGAGTGGTGCCCCTGTAGCCGCCGCTCTGAGGCGCCATGCACGACGCCACGGCGCGCCTCTGGCACCACCTCGGCTCGGGCGCCGATACTCGTGAGTCATGGGATTACAGCGCGGCGCCGCAACCCTGGACCGCGGGGCACCTGCCGGGTCGATCCGGGTCGACACCCGCGCTCCGGAGGACCACCGCCGTGCTCGCCGCCGGTCCGTGTCGCTCCTCGTCATGACCGTCCTGGTGCCGGGGACCGCCCAGCTCGCTGCGGGCAACCGGCGGTTGGGACGTGTCGCCCTAAGGGTCTGGCTGGGCGTGCTCGCCGCGGGTCTCCTCCTGGGCCTGCTCGTCCTCGTGAGCCGCGGAA
>JBDSVV010000128.1:0-6378 GCA_039927035.1 Ornithinibacter sp.
CCGGGCACGGGCCAGGCCGTCCTCTCCCGGCTCGAGTCGGTCCACACCGATGAGCACCTGCCGGACCGCGTGGTCGTGGTCGGGCACTCAGCGGGGGGGCACCTCGCCCTGTGGGTGGCCTCGAGCGAGCGGACGCCGTGGCTTACCGGCGTCGTGGCCCTCGCCCCGGCTGCGGACCTCGGGGTGGTGGACCGGTTGGGGCTCAGCGACGACGCCGCCCGGGCCCTGCTCGGTGGGACCCAGGAGGAGGCTCCCGAGGCGTGGGCCGATGCCGACCCGATGCGCCAGCGGCTCACCGTCCCCACCGTGATCGTCACCGGGGAGTTCGACGACGTCGTGCCCGCGGAGGTGGTCGACTCCTACGTCGCAGGGCGCACCGCCCAGGAGCCGCTGCACACCACGGTGGCACGTCGTGCCGATCACTTCGACGTGATCGACCCGGCCGGCCCGGCATACCTGCTGGTCCTCGCGGAGATCGAGGAGCTGACCCTCAGCCGGCACTGACGCCTCGTGCGCGGGCGTCACCAGGTGGAGCGAGGCATCTACGCTGAGCCGGTGTCCAGCGCTCCTGTGTCCCACGCCGTCAAGGGCGCCCGTCTCCACGTCGTGAGCGGCAAGGGCGGCGTCGGCAAGACGACCGTGGCCGGAGCCCTGGCCCTCGCCCTGGCCCGCGGCGGGCGACGGGTGCTGCTCATCGAGGTCGAGGGGCGCCAGGGCATCAGCCAGACGTTCGACGTGCCACCGCTCGGCGATCACGAGGTCCGGCTGGTGACCACGCAGGCCGGCGGCGAGCTGTGGGGGCTCTCGATCGACGCGACGGCGGCGCTCATGGAATACCTCCAGACCTTCTACAAGCTCGGTCGGGCAGGAGGGGCGCTCGAGCGGATGGGTGTCGTCGACTTCGCCACCACCGTCGCACCGGGTGTGCGCGACGTCCTCCTCACCGGCAAGGTCTACGAGGCGTTCGGCCGCACCACCGGGTCAAAGCGTGGAAAGGGGCGTCTCGCCTGGGACGCCGTCGTGCTCGACGCGCCGCCGACGGGCCGGGTCACCCGATTCCTCAACGTCAACGTGCAGGTCGCCGACCTCGCCCGCGTGGGCCCGATCCACTCACAGGCCGAGGCGATCACGTCGATGATGCGCAACCCGCTCACCGTGGTGCACATCGTGACCCTCCTGGAGGAGATGCCCGTGCAGGAAACCGTGGATGCCGTGGCCGAGCTGTCCGCGGCCCGCTTCGGGCTGGGCGCGCTGATCGTCAACCAGGTCAGGGAGCCGCTGGTCGAGGAGCACCTCATCGAGGCCGCCGGGGCCGACGTGGATGCCGCGCAGCGCCGCGTCTCCGCGGACCTCACGACGGCCGGGGTCCGGGTGACGAACCGAACCGTCTCGGGCCTGATCTCCCAGGGTGGCGACCACGTCGAGCGGGTCACCCTCGAACGCACCCTGACCACCGAGGTCGAGGAACAAGGCCTCCCCACGCTCCGCCTGCCGATCCTGCCCGGTGGGGTCGAGGACGGTGGCATCTCCGTCCTCGCCGACGAGCTGATCGAGCAGGGGCTCCTCTGATGGCCGACCGCCGAGCACCCGAGCCCCTCGACATCGACGCCCTGATCGCCGACCGAGGGACGGGCATCGTGGTGTGCTGCGGCGCCGGTGGGGTCGGCAAGACGACCACCGCCGCGGCCCTCGGCGTGCGGGCAGCAGAGGCAGGCCGCAAGGTCGTCGTGCTCACGATCGACCCGGCTCGCCGCCTGGCCCAGTCGCTCGGGCTCACCGAGCTCGACAACATCCCCCGTCCGGTCCAGGGCATCGGCACCGCGGCCGGTGGCTCACTCGACGCCATGATGCTCGACATGAAGCGCACCTTCGATGAGGTGGTCGAGTCGCACTCCACCCCCGAGAAGGCCGCCCAGATCCTCGCCAACCCCTTCTACCAGGCCGTCTCCAGCTCCTTCGCGGGCACCCAGGAGTACATGGCGATGGAGAAGCTCAGCCAGCTGCGCGCCCAGTCCGAGAGGGAGGGAAGCTGGGACCTCATCGTCGTCGACACCCCGCCGTCGCGTTCTGCGCTGGACTTCCTCGACGCCCCCAAGCGTCTCGGCTCCTTCCTGGACGGGCGCTTCATCCGGCTGCTCATGGCGCCGGCCAAAGCGGGCGGGCGCGCCTACCTCAAGGTGTTCAGCTTCAGCGCCGGCATCGCGGCATCGGCGCTGTCCAAGATCCTCGGCGGTCAGGTGCTGCTCGACGTGCAGACCTTCGTCGCCGCGCTGGACACGATGTTCGGAGGGTTTCGCGAGCGCGCCGACGTCACCTACGCCCTGCTGAAGGAGGAGAGCACGGCATTCGTCGTGGTCGCGACCCCCGAACGGGACGCCCTGCGCGAGGCCACCTACTTCGTCGACCGCCTAGAGCAGGAGTCGATGCCGCTCGCGGGTGTCGTCGTCAACCGCGTCCAGGAGCTGGCGGCGAGCGGCCTCAGCGGATCTCGAGCGGCCGCGGCGTCCGAGCAGCTCCAGGACGAGGTCGTGCCGGGGCCTGACCCGCTGGTCGACGATCCGCTGGACGGTCTCACCGCCGCACTGTTGCGGCTCCACGCCGACCTCGCTGCGACCGCAGCGAGACACCAGCGCCACGTCTCCCGATTCGTGGCGGCACACCCCGGGGTCCGGCTCTCCACGGTTCCCGCCGGCGCGACCGACATCCACGACCTCGACGGGCTGAGAAGCGTCGCAGCCTCCCTCGCAGCGCGGTGACGACAGGTCGGTCAGGCTCCCTGCTTGGCCACCGACAACACCAGGGTCCAGGACTGGATGTCAGGACGACGGCGGAGCAGTGCACGGCGCTCCCGCTCGGTCATCCCGCCCCAGACGCCGAACTCGGTGCGGTTGTCCAACGCATCGGCGAGGCACTCGGCGATGACCGGGCAGCCCTTGCAGACGGCCTTGGCCTCGCGCTGGGCCTTCCCTTGCACGAAGAGGGCGTCGGGGTCGCTCCCGGCGCAGCGTCCGAGCGAGGGCCAGTCGCTGACCCACCCCGCCTCCCAGCGAATGACCTCGGGAGCGATGCTCATGACCACCTCTGTCCGTCGAAGGCGTCGCCCTACCCCCGGGTGACGTTGCTGCTCCACCTGACGGTACGGACCCGTCGACACGCTGGGTATCGTCCGAATCGTCCGGGCCGGAGTAGCCGAACGGATGACCCGCCCGATGTTTCAGTGGGGTCGATCCGCGTCGGCGGGACCTGAGCGTTGGGTGAGCACGCCCCTGTCGCAGGATTCATCGCCCTTGGGGGTGGCCGGGTTACCCTTGGCCCCATGGACGATCGTGCCCAGAACATCCCTCATGTGCTCAGGCTGCTGCTCGGCTTCGTCGTGCTGAGCACGGTGGCCGGGCTCCTCATGGCCGGATTGGCGATCCCCGCGGTGGGCGCGTCGGGCCAGGTCGCCAAGGGCGGGGTCGACTTCTTCAACGACCTGCCGAGCGAGTTCGCGATCTCACCGCTGGCGCAGCAGTCCCGCATCCTCGACGCCGACGGCAAGCTCATCGCCAACCCGTATGACGAGAACCGCATCATCGTGCCGCTGAAGAGCATCTCCCCGACGATGCAGCGTGCGCAGATCGCCATTGAGGACTCCCGGTTCTACGAGCACGGCGGCCTCGATGTGCGGGGCTTCAGCCGCGCCATGGTCTCCAACCTCCAAGGTGGTGACGTTCAGGGCGCCTCCACGCTGACCCAGCAGTACGTCAAGATCACCCTCCAGGAGAACGCCCTCAGGCGGGGAGACAAGGCGGCGGCCGCGGCCGCGGTCGACAAGACGTACTCGCGCAAGCTCCAGGAGCTCAAGTACGCCCTCAACGTCGAGGAGAACCTCAGCAAGGACCAGATCCTCGAGGGCTACCTCAACCTCGTCTACTACGGGGACCAGGCCTACGGCGTCGAGGCTGCGGCCCTGAACTACTTCGGGGTGTCGGCGAGCAAGCTGACCCTGGGCCAGTCGGCACTTCTGGCCGGGATCGTCCAACAGCCCACGGCATACAACCCGATCCTCAACCCCGACGCGGCCAGGGACCGGCGCGACACCGTGCTCAGCCGGATGCAGTCGCTGGGGATGGTCTCGGCCAAGGACGTGAGCGCGGCGAAGAAGGTCGCCATCAAGGACATGATCAAGAAGCAGCCCAACAAGGGCACCTGCTTCCGGTCCTCGCAGCCCTACTTCTGCAGCTACGTCATGGAGTACCTCCAGAAGTCCCCGGAGATGGCCGTGCTGGGCAAGACTCCTGCAGACCGGCTCACGTCGATCAACCAAGGTGGCCTGACCATCCGCACCACCCTCAAGCCTGCCATCCAGAAGACCACCCAACAGGAGTTGACCCGGGCAGTCCCGATCGGCAACAAGCAGAACCTCGGCGGTGCCGTCTCGATCATCGAGCCGGGCACCGGCAAGATCATCGCGATGGCCCAGGCCACGAACTTCAACACGTTCCAGACAAACGTCAACGTCGACCAGGAGTTCGGCGGAGGGGCCCTGGGTTACCAGTTCGGGTCGACCGCCAAGACCTTCGCGGTGGTGAGGGCGCTCGAGAAGGGGATGCCGCTCGACGGCGAGATCAAGGTGCCATTCGCCAGCAGCAGCAAGCCCTTCGTGTTCAGCGACAAGAAGCTGCTCACGGAGAAGTGTGGGGCCAACAAGCCCTGGGAAGTGACGAACGACTACCCCAGTGGCGGGAAGATGATGTCGCTGCGCGAGGGCCTCACCAACTCGATCAACACCTGGGCCGCCCAGCTCGTCATCAACGTCGGGCCGTGCGAGGTGCGCGACACCATGACCAAGATGGGGCTGCATTCCGGGGACGGGAAGCCGATCGCGCCCTACATCTCCAACATCACGCTGGGGTCGGGCACCACGAACACCCTGAGCCTGGCGAATTCCTACGCGACCCTGGCCGCCAGCGGGAAGTACTGCGAGCCCTACCCGATCACCTCGATCACCACACCGGACCGCAAGGAGATCAAGATCCCCGGGCCGAAGTGCAAGCAGGTCATCTCGACCGACGTGGCGGACGGCGTCACCTCGCTGCTGGGTGGCACGCTGGACACCGGCACGGCCAAGGGTCTGTGGGACAACAAGGCCCGGCCGGCCGCAGGCAAGACCGGCACCACGGAGAAGCACAACCAGGGCTGGTTCGTCGGCTACACCAAGCAGCTCTCCAGCGCCGTGTGGATCGGCAACCTCAAGCCCGCCAGCAGCAAGGGCAAGCTCTACTCCCTCAACGGGAAGTGCTTCGGCGACTACGGCTGCTTCCGCCAGGTGTTCGGCAACACCGTGTCTGCGCCGGTGTGGGCCAAGGTGATGAGAGCCGCCAGCAAGGGCATGCCCGTGAAGGCCTTCCCGGCGCCGTCGGAAAAGGTCAAGAACGGCAACCTCGAGGCACTCCCCAGCGTCGTCGGCAACGACTTGTCCAGCGCCCAGCGCAAACTGAAGGACGCCGGCTTCGACAGTTTCGTCGCGGGCAATGCCCCCAGCGGTCAGCCCTACGGCACCGTGGCCTACACGACCCCGTCAGGTCGGGCGCTCCCCGGCTCCAGCGTCGCGATCTACCTGTCCACCGGGCCACCGAGGGTCTTCACCGCCCCGGCCCCGCTAAATCAAGGCCCTGCGCCGGCCCCGGCGCAGGTCACGCCCAAGCCCAAGAAGACGCCGCCTCCGCAGAAGAAGTAGGGCGCGGGCGCGATGATCAGCCGGCGGAGAGCACCCGCTTGACGACGGCGGCCACCCGTCCGCCGTCGGCCCGACCGGCGACCTCGACCTGCGCGGCCTTCATGACCTGGCCCATCTGCGCCATGCCGCTCGCTCCGGTGGACTGAACGGCCCGTCGGACGATCTCCTCGAGCGCCCCGTCGTCGAGCTGCGCCGGCAGGTAGGCCTCGAGCACGACCAACTCCGCCTCCTCGATCACGGCGAGCTCGGGGCGATCTGCGTCGGTGAACGCCGTGGCCGCCTCCTTGCGCTTCTTCGCCTCCTTCGCGAGCACTTTCAGCACCTCCTCGTCGCTCAGCTCGCGCGCCTCGTCACCGGCGACCTCGGCGTTGGTGATCGAGGTGAGAACCATCCGCAGCGTGCCGGAGCGAAGCTTGTCCTTGGCGCGCATCGAGTCGTGGAGGTCGTGCTGGATCTGCGCCTTCAAGGTGGTGTCGGTCATGCCCGCATCCTCCCACCCACCCGGCTCGTCACGATTTCGTCGACACCACGCGCTTTGCGAGGATGGCGTGATGGATGATCTCACGCGTTCGGCGCTGCGCACGGTCGGGGGCCTGAGTGCCGCCGGAGTCGCCGGGGTCGCGTACGCGGCGTTGGTCGAGCGCACCTGGTTCACC
>JBDSVV010000129.1:0-5131 GCA_039927035.1 Ornithinibacter sp.
GACCCACCCGACCGGGTTCGTGGAGATGTATGCCGGGCACGCCGAGCCCGCGCGGGTCGAGCTGCGCACCGACGGGGTGATGCGCAGCCCTCACGCGAAGGAGTACACCGCGGGGCACCGCATGTACGGCTACGTCAAGAGCAACCTGTTGTGGGTGATGGACATGGCTGCAGTCGGACAACCGTTGCAGTCACACGTCTCGGCGGAACTCAAACGCGTCGAGTGAGGGTGACCGGCGTCGGCGTGCGGGAAGGTCAGGGGCGTCAGGGGGTGACGAACGTGTCGTCGTAGGTGTCCATCGTGTCGGTGCGCAGAGCCGCGCCGAGGCGGTCCATCCCGGCTTGGTCGACGACGTCGATCGAGCCCCCGTTGGGTGCCGTGCCGAACCCACTGAATGGTGCGGTGGCGAAGACGACGTCGTCCCCGCGCACACCCTTGAGCGAGAAGGCGTAGTCCTTCATCGCCCCGATGCTCAGGTCCTGGTCGACGACGAGGTTGTCGGTGGCGGCGTTGGCGAACTTCGCGATCGTGAGGGGATTCTTGATCGACTCCGGGCTGGTGGCCTTGAGCATCAGCGCCTTGATGAACGCGAGCTGGCGCTTGCCTCGGGAGATGTCGCCCTCGCTGAGCGCGTAGCGCTCTCGCACGAACTTCAGGGCCTGCTCGCCGTTGAAGTCGTTGAAGCCCTTCTTGACCGCGACGCCGTTGCTGCTGCCGGCCTCTTCCGCATACACGCGGACCCCACCGACCGCGTCGGTCATCTTCTGGAAGCCCTCGAAGTCGGTCCGGGCCACGTGGTTGATCCGGATCTTGAGCAAGGTTTCCATCGTCTCCACGAGCAGCGGCTCGCGACCGTAGGCATAGGCGGCATTGATCTTGTCCTTGCCTCGCCCCGGGATGTCGACGTAGAGGTCGCGCGGGAAGTGGATGAGCTGGACCTTGGAGCCATTCTGCGGGAGGTGCACGAGCACGATGACGTCCGAGCGTCCCGCATCGCCGGGACGGGTGTCGGAGCCGATGACGAGGAAGTTGGTGCCGACGCCGGTCTCGGGCACCACGCTGCCGTCTGGTGCGGTGATCGGGGAGCGGTCCACCGGAAGGAGGTTCTCCTGGGTGACGTTGCCGTTGATCCTCCAGCCGACGTAGCCGATGAAGCCCGCGACGCTGCCGACGAGGAGGACCACGAGCGCGATGAGCACGAGGAACGCCCGCCGGCCGCGGCTGCGCTGTTCCTTGCGGCCGTCGTGGCGGGTGTCATCTTGCTGCTCGAGCTCGTCGAGCGAGTCCAGTCCCTGTCGTTGCACCGGCCAAGTGTAGGTCCGGGCGTCAGATACCGGGAGCCACCCGGCATACATTGGAGGGGTGAGTGATCTCGGCGAGCGGCTGCGGGCGAGGGGCAAACGCCTCACGAGCCAGCGCGAGCGTGTGCTCGAGGCGGTGCGGGGGCTGGGTCACGCCACTCCGGAGGAGATCGTGGAGTCGGTGGCTGCCGACGGCGGCGGAGCAGTTCCGGCCTCGACGGTCTATCGCTCGCTCGAGGCCCTCCAGGAACTCGGGCTGGTGGGGCACACGCACGTGGACCACCGTGCCCCCAGCTACCACCTGTCCGAGCACGCGACGCACCTGCACGTCGTCTGCCGCGGCTGCGGTTGGGTCGGGGAGGCGCCGCTCGCCTGCGCGGACGAGCTCGTCACCCGGCTCGACGAGTCGCTCGGTTTCGCCTCCGACGTGTCACATGCCGCCGTCCACGGACTCTGCAGCACGTGTCGGGAGAAGCCATGAGCACGACGACCACCCCATCACCCCTGCTGGCGCGCCACGGGGCCGTCGCCGGCGAGGGGGTCGACTCCGGGGTTGCCGCGCACTACGGGGACCCGGTGCGCGAGCAGCGGTTGCTCGCCGAGGGGCTGGCCGTGGTCGACCTCTCCCACCGGTCGGTCGTGACCGTGTCCGGGCCCGACCGGCTCTCGTGGCTGCACTCGATGACGACCCAGCAGCTCACCGGGCTGGCGCCCCGTGCGTCCCGCGAGACCCTCGTGCTCTCACCGAAGGGGCACGTCGAGCACGCCCTGCACCTCGTCGACGACGGGGAGAGCACCTGGTTGTCGCTCGAGCCCGGGACCGCCGAGGCACTGGTTGCCTGGCTGGAGTCGATGCGCTTCATGCTTCGGGTGGAGGTTGCCGACGTCACCGACACCTACGCCGTGCTGGGCGAGCCGATCGGGATGGAGTCCGTCGAGGGGGAGCCGGTGGCCTGGGTCGACCCTTGGCCCGGACTCGTGGGTGACACCGCGGCATACGGACCGCTGGAGGGCCACCCGGGTGCCGGGCGCGCGTGGCGAGAGCTGATCGTGCCGCGCGCCGACCTCGCGGCCGCGGTGGGGGACCGACCGCTGGCCGGGAGCTGGGCCGCCGAGGCGTTGCGCGTGTCCGCCTGGCGCCCGAGGGCGGACTTCGAGACCGACCACCGCACCATCCCGCACGAAGTGGACTGGCTGCGCACGGCCGTGCACCTGCACAAGGGGTGCTACCGGGGTCAGGAGACCATCGCCCGGGTGCACAACCTCGGTCGGCCACCGCGCCGGCTGGCCTTCCTGCACCTCGACGGCTCGGGTCACGTGCTGCCCGAGCGAGGTGCGACACTCACCGCGCAGGGCAAGGAGATCGGGCGGATCACGAGCGTTGCCCGGCACTTCGAGGACGGTCCGATCGCGTTGGCGGTCATCAAGCGGAACACCCCTGAAGACGTGGATCTTCTCGTTGGTGAGATCGCTGGCGCGCAGACCGTCGTCGTGAGGGGCTGAGCGCCGCAGATCCTGCGTCTTCCTATGGGTCCTGGCTGCCATGATGGGGGGCATGGCCCCCATTTCCCCGACCGCGTCCGGCACGCTGGTCACCGTCGCCCCGACCGGTGCCGAGCACGCCAAGACAGACCTCCCGCAGCTGCCGACCACCCTCGTTGAGGTCGTCGAGACCGCGCAGCGATGTGAGGCCGCCGGGGCCTCCCTGATCCACCTCCACATCCGCGACGCCGAGCACGCGCCGACCTTGGATGCCGGTCTGCTCCGCGCCACGGTGGACGCGGTGCGCTCCTCGACCGACCTCATCGTGCAGCTGTCGACGGGCGGCTCGGTGCACGACCCCCTCGAGACCCGGCTGACCGTGCTCGACGCCGAACCCGACTCGTGTTCCCTGACTTGTGGGACCACCAACTTCGGCGACGACGTCTTCCTCAACCCCTGGCCGTTCATGAGTGACCTCTACCGGCAGGCGCAGGAGCGCGAGGTGGTGCCGGAGTTCGAGCTGTTCGACCTCGGCCACGTCCACGCGCTGCGTCGGCTGCTGGACACCCACGGCCTGCCCTTCGGGGGGCGGGTGCACGTCGACTTCGTCACGGGAGTCCCGGGAGGCATGCCAGCCACGACCGCCGCCCTGATGGCCGGGGTCGCAATGTTGCCGGACGAGGTGACCTCGTGGTCCGCGACCGGGATCGGGCGCGGGCACCTCCCCATCATGGCCGCGGCGCTGTCTGCGGGAGGTCACCTCAGGGTCGGGATGGAGGACAACGTGGTGTTTGCCCGGGGGCACGTCGTGGAGCACAACGACGAGCTGGTGCGCCGGGCAGTCGAGCTCGCGACGACGATGCAGCGGCCACCGATGACGCCGGAGCAGGCCCGTGACCTGCTCGGGGTCAGGGAACGCAGGAAGCGTTGACGCGGCGCTGAAACCGGCGCAGGGGGGACGGGTTGGGTCCCGAGGGGCGGAAGGCAGGACGCGGGTGCGGAACATCAACGCATAATCTGGAGTTATGACATCTATGCGAAATGCTTTTCACTTTCCGGCCGTCGTCAACGACAAGGCTGCCCGGGTCGTGGCGTCGGGTGTCGCCCTGATCGCCGGTGCCGCGCTGGTCACCGGTTGGCTGTGGCTCGCCATGGTGCTGGCGCTCGGATTCGCGCTGCGGGTCGCCTCCGGGCCGCGGTTCAGCCCTTTGGGCCAGCTCGCCACGAAGGTGCTCGCCCCTCGACTGGGGGAGGCACGGATGGTGCCGGGGCCGCCCAAGCGGTTCGCCCAGGCGATCGGTCTCGTCCTGATGTCGGCGGCCGCGATCTCCCTGGTGCTCGGGTCTCCACTGGTCACGTCGGTGCTCCTCGGCGTGCTCCTCGTCTTCGCGACGCTGGAGGCGGCCCTCGGATTCTGCGCCGGCTGTTGGGTCTTCGGTCACCTGGTGCGTCTGGGCTTGGTCTCCCAGGAGACCTGCGAGGCGTGCGGCGACATCTCGCTCCGTCGCCGCGAGGCCGCCGCGGCCTGAGCCAGGCCCCGCCTCTCGGGCGTCGGTGCGCTCGGCACGGCACCCCTGTAGGGAACGTCCGGATGGATCCCCTGACGTGCCACCCTGCTCTCCCGTGGTGTCAGCCACCCGATCCATCCGGTCGGTTGGTTCACGGGTGACCTGCGGGGTGGCTCGGGGTGTGATCCATCCGGTGGGTTGGTTCGGTGCGGGTGTGCGGGGTGGCTGGGGGTGTGATCCATCCGGACCTCCCTGGACGGGGCGCTGTGACCACCCTCACGCTTGCTCCAGTTTGCATTTTGCTAACTGGAGCAAGCATACTTGAGTCATGAGCCCGAACCCGCTGAACGACCTTGGCAGCAGCCTTGGCGACTACCTGCGTGAGCAGCGTCAGTCCGCCAAGCTCTCCCTGCGTCAGTTGTCCGAGCTCGCCGGGGTCTCCAACCCCTACCTCTCCCAGATCGAGCGAGGTCTCAAGCGTCCCAGCGCCGAGATCCTCCAGCAGCTGGCGAAGGGACTGGAGGTCTCCGCGGAGTCGCTCTACGTCAAGGCCGGAATCCTCGACGAAGCAGTGATAACGCACGCGGTAGCCACCGACGTCCGACGCGCCATCGCGAGCGACGCCGCCCTCACCGCCCGGCAGAAGAAGACGCTCCTCGACATCTACGAGTCCTACGTCGAGGACGACCCACGGCAATGACGCCGACCACACGCCTGATCACCCATCACCCGAAGGAGCACCACATGTCCGTCATCGAGGACCTCAAGAAGACCGTCGACACCACCCCCTTCTTCGCCGCCGTCGGCGTGACCGACCTCGCGGTCGAGAAGGTCCGCTTC
>JBDSVV010000130.1:0-4102 GCA_039927035.1 Ornithinibacter sp.
GCACCTCGGGCACCAGCAGGTGGGGCATCACCGAGGTGAACCACGAGCCCGGCCCCAGCACGACCCAGTCCGCGCTGCGGATCGCAGCGACCGACTCGGGATAGGCGGGCGGGTTCGCCGGCAGCAGGTGGATGGCCTCCACGTCTCCCGGGGTCACGGCCACCTGGGACTGTCCGCTGACCAGGTGGAGCGCGGAGGAGTCGCCCGGGTCCAGGCCACTGACCTCTGCCTCGATGGTCAGGGGCACGGCAGCCATCGGCAGCACCCGGCCCTGGGCACCGAGGAGGCGCCCGACCAGCTCCAGACCCGCCACGGGGTCCTCGTGCAGGTCCCACAACGTGACGATGAGCAGGTTTCCCAGCGCGTGGCCCGCAAGGGGGCCGTCCCCGGCAAACCGGTGCTGGAGCACGTCTCGCCACGTCTGGCCCCACTCGTTCTGCGCGCACAACGCAGCAAGGGCCATCCGAAGGTCGCCCGGCGGCAGCACCCCGAACTCGTCCCGGAGCCGCCCGCTGGAGCCCCCGTCATCAGCGACTGTGACGATCGCGGTGATCTCCTCGGTGATGTAGCGCAGCGCCGACAGGGTTGCGGCGAGGCCGTGCCCACCCCCGAGGGCGGCCACCACAGGGCCGGTCACTCGCGCCCCAGGTCACGGTGCACCACGAACGTCGCGAGCTGCTGAGTCGTCAGCAGCTCGGCGAGGGCTTCGGTCATCGCCACCGATCGATGCTTGCCGCCGGTGCAGCCGATCGCCAGCGTGGCGTAGCGCCGACCCTCGCGCAGATAGCCCTCGGTCACGGGTTCCATCAGGTCGACGACGCGCTCGAGGAAGGCGGTCGCGCCCGCTTGGGACATGACCCACTCCGACACCGGGGCGTCGGTTCCGGCGAGCGCCTTCAGCGCGGGCACCCAGAAGGGGTTGGGGAGGAAGCGCATGTCGAAGACGAAGTCGGCGTCCAGTGGCACGCCGTACTTGAAGCCGAAGGAGAGGAGCGCGAGGCGCAGGCTGGGTCCACGCTCGGTGCCGAGGAGGGGGGTGATCTTCTTGGCCAGCTGGTGGACGTTCAGGCCCGAGGTGTCGATGACCACCTGGGCGTCGGCCCTCAGGTCGCGCAGGATCTCCCGCTCGGCCCGGATGCCGTCCAACAGGCGCCCCTCCCCCTGGAGGGGGTGCGGCCGACGCACGCTCTCGAAGCGACGCACCAGCGCCTCGTCGGTCGCATCCAGGAAGATCAGGTGAGGGTGCCAGTCGCTCTCGCGAAGCGCCCTCAGGCCGTCCTGGAGCTCGGAGGTGAAGGGGTGCGCGCGGACGTCGACCACGGCCGCGATCTTGAGGTCCTCGACCCTGCTGTCACGCACCTCGCGGGCCAGCTCGGCCATCGACCCCAGCAGCTGGGGTGGCAGGTTGTCGACGACGTAGTAGCCCTCGTCCTCGAGCACGTTGGCCGCCGTCGTGCGGCCGGCCCCGCTCATGCCGGTGACGATCACGAAGTCACCCCTGGCGGGGGGCCTCGGTGTCGTGGTTCCGACCTCCTGCTCGCTCACTGCTGTCCTCCGTCGTCGTCGACCACTTCACCGGTCGCGAGGTTCACGGCCGGTTCCTGGGTGCTGGCGCCCAACTCTGCCGCAATGGAGGCGGCCAGCGCAGGTCCGATGCCGGCCACGGCGGCGAGCTCCTCGAGCGAGGCGGCTCGCACCCGCTTGACCGAGCCGAATGCCGCGAGCAGCGCCTTGCGCCGTTTCTCACCGAGACCGGGCACCGAGTCCAGGGCACTGCTCGTCATCGCCTTGGACCGGCGCTGGCGGTGGAAGGTGATGGCGAACCGGTGGGCCTCGTCGCGCAGGCGCTGCAGGAGGTAGAGCCCCTCGCTGGTGCGCGGCAGGACGACGGGAAACTCCTCGCCCGGCACCCAGACCTCCTCGAGGCGCTTCGCGAGCCCCACGACGGTGACGTCGACGACACCCGCGTCGGCCAGGGCCCGGGCCGCGGCGTTGACCTGGGGGAGCCCGCCGTCCACGACGACGAGGTTGGGCCGGTAGGCGAACCGCGCTGGCCTCGAACCGATCTCGGGTGCGGGGTTCTGCTCACCGGGCTCACCGGCCCACCGTTCCGGTGCAGCAGGGGCGACCCCCGCCTCGGCCTCCTCGCGCTGCCCCCGTCGGAAGCGGCGGGTGAGGACCTCGTGCATCGCGGCGGTGTCGTCGGTGGCACCGGTCTCGTCACCGCGCACGATGAACCGGCGGTACTCGCTCTTGCGCGGCAGTCCGTCCTCGAAGACCACCATCGACCCGACGACCTGGGTGCCCTGCACGTGGCTGATGTCGAAGCACTCGATGCGAAGGGGCGCTTCGTCGAGCTCGAGGGCATCCTGGAGCTGCTGGAGCGCCTGGCTTCGGGTGGTGAGGTCGCCGGCCCGGGTGACCTTGTGTCGGGCCAGGCTCTGGGTGGCGTTGCGAGCGACGGTCTCCATCAGGGTTCGCTTGTCACCGCGCTGGGGGACGCGCAGGTCGACCCGGCTGCCGCGCAGGCCGCTGAGCCAGTCGGCGAGGGAGCCTGCGTCGTCTGGGAGGACCGGCACGAGGACCTCTCTGGGGACCCCGTCACCGACCTCACCGCCGTAGACCTGCTGGAGCAGGTGCTCAACGATCCCAGGGGTGGTCTCGGCGTCGCGCTCGGCGACCCACCCGCGCTGGCCCCGGATCCGGCCGCCGCGGACGTGGAACAGCTGCACGGCGACCTCGAGCTCGTCCTCGGCGAGCGCGAACACGTCGGCGTCGGTCGCGTCGGGTAGCACGACGGCGGACTTCTCGAGCACCTTCTGGAGGGCACCGATGTCGTCGCGCAGCCGGGCCGCACGCTCGAAGTCGAGCTCGTCGGACGCCTGCTTCATGTCCTTGGTCAGCCGGCTGAGGAAGCGCCCGGTGTCGCCGGCCATGAAGTCGCAGAAGTCCTCGGCGATCTCCCGGTGCCTGGCGGGGTCGACCCGACCCACGCACGGGGCGCTGCACTTGTCGATGTAGCCCAGGAGGCACGGCCGACCGACCTGACCGGCCCGGGTGAAGACACCGGCTGAGCAGGTGCGCACCGGGAAGACCCGCAGCGCGAGGTCGAGGGTCTCGCGGATGGCCCAGGCGTGGGCGTAGGGCCCGAAGTAGCGGGTGCCCTTGCGCTTGGCGCCGCGCAGGACCTGGGCGCGGGGAAACTCCTCCCCCATGGTCACCGCGAGGTAGGGGTAGGACTTGTCGTCGCGGTACTTGACGTTGAACCGTGGGTCGAACTCCTTGATCCACGCGTACTCCAGCTGGAGTGCCTCGACCTCGGTGGACACGACGGTCCACTCCACGCTCGAGCCGGTGCGCACCATGGTGGCCGTGCGGTGGTGCAGCGCCGAGATGTCCTGGAAGTAGGAGGAGAGCCGCGGACGCAGGCTCTTGGCCTTCCCGACGTAGATGACCCGTCCGTCGCGGTCCCGGAACCGGTAGACCCCGGGATCAGTCGGGATCTCCCCCGGGCGGGGGCGGTATGTCGACGGATCGGCCACGTCGTCAGCCTATGTCGGCCACCCGACACCCCCTGTCGGGCTTGTCGGGGTCACCTGCGCAAACCCCGGTGGGTCAGGTGAGGGTGATGCCGTCAGCACCCACGGTGAGCTTCTTGGCGGGGAGCCCGGAGGTGGCCGGTCCCGTGACGACGTCGCCCGTCGCGATGTCGAACTGGCTGCCGTGGCACGGGCAGGTGATCTTGCCGTCGGCGACCGAGCCGACGGTGCACCCCTGGTGCGGGCACACGGCGGAGAACGCCTTGAAGTCCCCCTCGGTCGGCTGGGTCACGACGACCTTGAGGGAGTCGAAGACCGTGCCACCGCCCACCGGGACCTCGGCCGCCTGGATCTTCGCCGCGACGGTGGATGCCGCGGACGACGCGGCCGAGGCGGCCGACCCCACGGCATCCTGCGCCCCGCCGCCACACGCCGCCAGGCTCGTGGCGCCGACCGCGAGAACCCCCAGGGTCCCCGCTGCTCGCATCGCCTCTCGCCGGCTGGCGCAGTGGCACTCCGACAGGCCCGTGGGGGCCAGGGCTGGCTGGTGGTCGTGGGGGGTG